>JAKEHX010000112.1 GCA_022614795.1 Planctomycetaceae bacterium
GTGGCCTCGGCGATCTATCTGCTCTTGCGGATGGACGTCGATGAGAAGGAAATGGACGAGGTGTATATCGAGGCCCCGCAGCCGAAGGCGCAAGCGCCGGCGCAGAAAGCAGCCGCGCCAGTCGCTCCTTCGCCCTCGCCGGCTGAAGCACCCGCGGCCGCGTCCGGCGGCGATGGCGGCGGGCCAGGGGGTTAGCGGGTTCGGCAGCGGGGGGCCCCACATGCGTTGCTTCGTCGCCCAGCCGCGACTAGATTAATGCAACTCTTCTTCCTTTTCGTCTTTACTTGTTGGAGGAGTTGCTTATGGGGGTTAATCTCCGGGGACGGCGCGCCCACCGGCCCGCCTTTACGCTGGTCGAACTTCTCGTTGTCATCGCCATCATCGGCGTGCTCGTGGCATTGCTCCTGCCGGCTGTCCAGGCGGCCCGTGAATCGGCCCGACGGACGCAATGTGCGAACCAATTGAAACAGCATGTCCTGTCGTCTCACAACTTCCACGACACGCAGCTCAACTTTCCGTCGCTTGTTGCGCCCTCCAGCAGCGCGGCGCTCACGCAGTCCGAAAAATACAACGGCACGATCGGGTTCACGGTCTATACCTGGCTGCTTCCCTACATCGAGCAGTCTCCGCTGTACGACAGCTCCAATCGCAACGTCAACACGGTCGTCGCCGGCGATACGGTCTACATGAAAGTTCTGAAGGCACACTTGTGCCCGAGCGAAGTCAGTTCCCCAGGCGGCAAGGGGGCCACCACCAACGGCCGGGCCGACCTGTGGGCAATCGGCAACTACGCCGCCAATTATTACGTGTTCGGAAATCCTCCCGGCGTGACGCCAGCACCGGCAATTCGTCACGAACCACCTCGCCGCATGGCCACGCTCGTCGACGGCACGTCGAACGTCGTCATGATGACCGAGCGCTACGGCACCTGTGGCAGCTCCGGCGTCGCGAACGCGGCCTCCACGTTCGGCAACCTCTGGAGCGATTCCAACAGCGTCTGGCGGCCCATTTTCTGCATCGCCAATTCCATCAAAACGGCCCCCGCGCTGCCGTCCACCGGGCTGTATCCACGTTGCCAGAAGTTTCAGGTCCAGCCCCACTATCTCCGCGGCTGCGATTCGACCCTGGCCCAGTCGCCACACCCGGGCGGTATTCTCGTCGGTCTGGCCGACGGCAGCGTGCGGCTGGTTTCGGGCACTATCCCCGATGCTGAGTGGGCCGCCGCCTGTGATCCGCAGGATCGCGCGAATGCCAACAACCTCTAGCGGTGAACTCTTCATGCCACTTTCATGCGGGCGATCGCTGCTGGTAGTCGTCCTGGTGCTGGCTGCGGGTTGCTCCAGTGGCGGGTACATGCCGGCGGCTCCGGTAACCTATCCGGTCAAGGGCCGCCTGCTCGTCAAGACTGGCCAACCTGTCCAAGGAGGCGTTGTGCAAATCGTCTCCACGGGTGCGGTCCCCATGTCGGCGATGGGCGAAGTGCGCCCGGACGGCACGTTCGAACTCACGGTGCTTAGCCAGGCCGGCGAGAAATTCTCCGGCGCCCAGGCCGGCGAATATACCGTCACGTACATCCCGGTGATGTCCGAGGCCCAGACCGAGCAGCCGGTGAACTTGCCCCAGCCGATCACCATTGAAGCCCGCGAAAACACGCTCGAGCTACGGCTGCCTTGAGAACTCTGCCGCAATCGTGGCGGATTTGGGCGCGAGCACCTACCATCAAGATAGCCGGGAGCAAACCTGCTCCCGGTGAGCGGCAGTTGATCTTCGCTAGGCAATCCACCGGGACCAGTTTGGTCCCGGCTAAGAACAGTTTTCGTGCTGATTCTCCTCACCAACGACGACGGAATATACGCGCCAGGCCTGGCGGCACTGGAGCGGGAACTCGCGCAAATCGGCGATGTGATCGTCGTCGCCCCGGCCGTTGAGCAAAGCGGCGTCGGCCACTCGATCACATTCCTCCAGCCGCTCGTGGCCAAGCGGGTCTTTGACGCCGACGACCGGCCGCGGGGCTGGGCGGTCGAGGGGAGCCCGGCCGACAGCGTGAAGCTCGGCATTTTTGAATTCTGTCCGCGGCGGCCCGACGTCGTGGTGAGCGGCATCAACGGCGGCCTCAACGCCGGGATCAACGTCCTCTATTCCGGCACGGTCGCCGCAGCCATCGAAGGGGCCTTCTTCGGCATCACCAGCATCGCCTGCTCGCTGGAATACAACGAGCACGCCAACTTCGCCCGGGCCGCCCAGATTTCCCGCCACGTGATCGAACAAATCCTCAAACTCAAAAGGCCCGAGCCGCAGCTTTATAACCTCAATATTCCGACAGCCGCGATCGCCGCCGCCAGGGGCATTCGCGTGGTGCCGATGGGCGTTTCGCGCTACGGCGAGCAGTTCATCAAGCGGACCGACCCGCGCGGCCGGGCGTATTACTGGGCCACCAACGACCCGCCGCCGCAGCCCGAGGGGCACGACACCGACCTCACCGCGCTCACCCAGGGCTTCATTACGCTCACGCCCCTGTCGTACAATATGACTCGGCAGCCGGTGCTGGCCGAAATGGAGCGCTGGCAACTGACGCTGCCCGACTAACCCGACGCGCAAGCGAGGCTCCCAAACTAACCCGACGCGCAAGCGAGGGGAGGCAAACATGAACCGTCTCGTTGCCGGTCTGCTGGTTCTTACGATCTGTCTCCTGTCGTTCGGCTGCGAACCGCCGAAGAAGGTCGCCAAGTCGGGCGGCCCGCCGTCTCCGCCGCCGCCCCCCGGCAGTGCACCGCCGCCTGAAGCGACGCCAGCGCCTGCCGCCCCAACTCCCGCGCCGCAGTCTGCCCCCCTGCCGCCGGAGACCAAGGTCGGCGTCTTCGCCGGCAATCTCGACGATCTGGCCCGCGGCCCGGCTGCCGAGGCGGCCCAGCGCGACGTCGCCCAGCCCGATGACCCCAACCTCGAGCGGGTCAAAGCTGGCAAAGGCGTGGGCCAGAAGGGGCGCAGCCTGGATCAGTATGAAGGAGTTTATGTCACGCCTGCCAAGGCCTACTTCGCCGCCAAAGAACGGATTTTCTTCGAGATCGAATTTAAGGCCAATTACGACCGCTGGCGAGTTTTAGAGGACCAGGCTCCTAAGGACTTCGACGAACTCAAGTCCAAGTTCCTCGACCCCCTGGGCCTGACCCCGAAACTGCCCAAACTGCCCGACGGCCACAAATACGTCTGGGACGCCGCCACCGAACAGCTGCTCGTCGAGCGGCCCCGCAAGGTGCAGTAGGTTGAATCGGGCGAGAGCCAGAGGTCGGAGGTCGGAAGTCGGAAGGATAAAGTCTGGCTGTGGCGAGTCCATGGCAATGGGTACTTGGTACTGAGTACGAACTACCAAGAATGCCGCAATCTGAACCCCGAACGCCGGCTCGGCAGGAGCCTCGCCCTCCCGACCCCCGACCCCCGACCCCCGACCCCAGACTCCCGAACCCTGACCTCCGACCTCCGACTCCCGACCTCCGACTCCCGACCTCCGACGCCGTTCCCCGCCCAATGCCCGCCGTCGAACGTTACCTCAAGCCCGAAGTCATCAACCAGATCAAGCGGCTGGACTTGCGGGCCCAGTTCGTCGTCAAGGGCTTCCTTCAGGGGCTGCACGCCTCCCCCTTTCACGGCTTCTCGGTCGAGTTTAGCGAGCACCGCCGCTACGCCAGCGGCGACGACCCCAAGGACATCGACTGGCTCGTCTTCGCCAAAACCGACAAGTACTACGTCAAAAAGTTCGAAGCCGAGACCAACATCACCGGCTACCTGGTGATGGACCTGAGCCAGTCGATGGGCTTCACGCATCGCCAGGAGCTGACCAAGTTCGACTATGCGATCTGCCTGGCCGCGTCGCTTTGCTACCTGATGGTCTATCAGCAGGACCCGGTCGGCCTGATCACGTTCGACAAGCAGGTCCGCGACATGCTCCCTCCCAAAAGCAAGCGGACGCAGCTGGGCAACATCCTCGCTCACCTCGCCAACCTCAAGCCGGCCGGCGAGACCGACGTGGCCAAGAGCATCACGCAGATCGCCGCGATGTTCCGCCACAAGAGCCTGGTGATGATCTTCTCGGACCTGTTGGCCGAACCCGGCCCGGTTTTTCAGGCACTCCGCCGCCTGCGCCACCGCGGGCACGACCTGATCCTGTTCCACATCCTCGACGAGGCGGAGGTCAGCTTCCCCTACGACGGCATGATTGAATTCGAGGACCCGGAAACCGCGGAGAAGGTCGTCGTCGATGCAACCAGCTACCGCGCGGACTACAAAACCGAGATCGAGGCTTTCCGCGAACTCTATCGCCGCGAGTGCTTTCAGACCGGCGTCGATTACGTCCCGCTCGACACCAGTATGCAGTTCGACAAGGCCCTGCTCGAATACCTGCTCAGCCGGCGGGCCCGAGGTTAGCCAGAGACTTTGAACTTACTTTGAACTTCTGATCTTTGTGCACGTGCTTGCGGATGGTCGGACCGTCGTCGGAGATCGTCGTGTGTCCCTCGACGATCGATTGCCCCGACGTCTTCAGCCCCCGCATGGCCCACCCATACACATGCTCCAGCCGCCGCCTGGCCACGAGGCGCTCGGCCATCGGGGCGGATTTCACAGCCATCGAGTTTGACGGCCTCCGCGACGGCACGCGGGCGAGGGCCTACGCCGACTTCTCCCTGCACCTGTCGCCGACCGACCTCGACATCCTTTCCGAGGTGCTTGCCGAGCGGCTAGGGGTGGCCTCTCTGCTGCTCAACGACAGCCTGGTCCGGACCGTCGTCGGGTCCGCCAACAACAGCGGGGCGGACGTGGTCGATCCCGCCTGGGTGCAACTGGTGGCCGCTGTGGACGAGGCGGCCGCGCCCCACCTGGCGGAGGAGTGGATCAGGCGAGTCGGGGCCGAGCACGGGGAGCAACTCGACGTCACTCCGGACGCGGTTCGGGCGCTCGCCGAGTTAATCCGCCTCTGTCGCACCGCTGTCAGTGAGCAACTGGCGGTCGTCCACACCTGGTATCTGTGAAGGACCGCTAATCGGTCAGCAAGATCTCGCCGGCCAGGTTCAACTGCGGCCAGATCCTCCACGGCACTGCCGTAGAATACGATGGCTGCATGCCACAGCCGTCAAATCTCTCCGGCGGAGCCGCGCCGTCGATTCGGAACATTCCAGGCCAGTGGCGCGCGGCGCTGGGCGAGATACTTCGATCCTGGCGGCCGCTGGTTCTGTTCCAGATTTGGTATGCCCTGATTGTGAGCGCCATCCTCTCGTCGGCCGCCGGCTGGATGCTCGAGCAAGTCGTCCGGACTTCGGGCAGTGCGGCAATAACGAATTTCGATTTGGCGGGTTTCTTCCTTTCGCCGCGCGGGCTCGCATTTCTTGCGCTCCTGGCTGGAACGTGGAGTGCGTTTTTTTGGGCAGAGCGGAGCGGCGTGCTGCTCATGGCTGCCGCCAATCCGCCCGCGGCGATGGGAGCCACCGGCGCGCTGCGGCTTTCGCTGCGTCGCTCGCCGCACTGGATGTGGCTGGGCGGGTGGTACTTGCTCGTGTTTGCCGGCGTCCTGCTGCCAATCGCGGTGATCGCCGCGGTAATCGCCAAATTCCTGCTCGGGGCGCATGACATCAATTACTACCTCTATCATCAACCGCGCGAGTGGTGGCTGGCCGTCGTTTGCGGGATCTTGCTGGGCGCGGCGTACGCTGGCGCGGTGCTCGCCCTGTGGTTTCGATTGGTGTTCGCTCTGCAACTCGTGCTGTTTGGCCGGGAAACGCCGCGGGCAGCGCTGGCCCGCAGCTGGTCGATGACCAAGGGACGGATTCTCTCCCTGGCGCTCGCCCTGGGCGGCTGGTGGTTGGTCGTCGCGCTCCTGACCGCAGCCGGCTCGGCACTGGTCGGCTGTGGCGCCTTGGCTGCGCTGCGGGCAACCGGCTCCCATGCTGGGACTTCGCTCGCCGTCATCCTGATGGGTGCTGCGGCGATTTGGCTGGTTGGCGCCGCCGGACACATCTTGAGCATGTCCGGGGAAGTCATCCTGGCCCACCGCTTTTATCTGGCGTGCGGCGGGACAGTTCCCACCCAGATCCCAGGCCCCGGGGGGACGCCTGCCCGTCGCTGGCCCCTGGCGTGGACGATAACCGCTGTGGCGTGTCTGGCGCTGGTGGCAGGTGTGTCGCTCATTGGGTGGCGGCTGGAAATGGCGGGTCACGAGGAGCAGTTCACCGTCACGGCTCATCGGGCAGGCGCGGCCAAGGCCCCGGAGAACACTTTGGCAGCGCTCAGACAGGCCATTGCGGACGGCGCTGACCTGGCCGAGATCGACGTCCAAACGACGCGCGACGGCGAGCTGGTCATCCTCCATGACGGCGACCTGGCGCGCCTTGCCGGCGATCCACGCCGCGTCGAAGAGCTGACGCTGAGCGAGCTAAGGCAGCTCGACATCGGCCGTTGGCACGACCCCTCGTTTGCCGGCGAGCGGGTGGCGACGCTGGGCGAGATGATCGCCCTCGCCAAAGGTCGCATTCGGCTGAATGTCGAACTGAAGTACAACCGCGACGATCCTGCGCTCGCGGCCAAGGTCCTCCAACTTCTGCGCAGCGAAGGCGTTCTCGACCAGTGCGTCATCACATCGCTGGAGCATTCCGCCATCCGCGAGGTGAAGCGGCTGGCGCCGGACGTAAGGGCAGGCCTGATCGTTACCAAGTCGATCGGCGATCCAGCCGATGTCGATGCCGACTTCTTGTCGCTGAATCAGGACGCGGTTTCGCCCAGGCTCCTCTACCGAGCCCACTCCCGTGGGAAGCAGGTCCACGTGTGGACGGTCAACGACCGGCCGTCGATGGAGCGCATGGTGGAAATGGGCGTGGACAGCCTGATCACCGATCACCCCGCCCAAGCCGTCGAGTTGCGCCGCGCACGCGCTGCCCTTTCGGGGCCGGAAAAACTGGTGCTGCGGCTGCGACGGGCGTTTCTCGGACGCTAAATTTGCTCGATATCGATGACCGCGTGCACAGTCGCGTCCGCATGCGCGCTCCACGACTGCGCGACGGCGGCAACGCGCGACTCGTCTTCGCTTTCTGCGAGCACGAAAATCACGTCGCTGCGAATGCCGATCCATGCTCCGCGAAATTTAACGCCGACCTCGCGGTTGGGCCCGATTCGCTCGAACCTTTCCAGCATCTTTTCCTTTTGTCCCGGCTTCACATGAAACTCGACCATGTACTTCATGAGACACCAGCTCACGTGGGAGGGCGATTTCTGCTTGATTTTTAACCGTGCCGCGGTCTACTTCGTGACTGGCCCCACGGAGCGCACCTCCTCACTAGCGCCGTCGGCGAATTTTTCGAAATTGCCCTTGAACAATCCGGCCAGCTTGCGCGCGGTTGCGTCGTAGCTGGCCTTGTCGCTCCACATGCCACGTGGGATCAGCACCTCCGAGGGTACGCCAGGGCAAGCAGTTGGCACGGCGAATCCGAAAACCGGGTCGCGCGCGGTTTGGGCCCGCGACAGCTCGCCGCTGTGAATCGCGTCCAGAATGGCCCGCGTCAGCTTGAGCTTCATCCGCGCGCCGACGCCATAGGCCCCGCCCGACCACCCCGTATTCACCAGCCAGACGTTGGCCTTGTTCTGTTCCATCTTCTGCGCGAGCAGCTCGGCATACTTCGCCGGCCGCCACATCAGGAACGGGCCGCCAAAGCACGGCGAGAAGGTCGCTTGCGGCTCGGTGACTCCCATTTCGGTGCCCGCGACCTTCGCTGTGTAGCCGCTGATGAAGTGATACATCGCCTGGGCCGGCGTCAGCTTGCTCACGGGCGGCAAGACCCCGAAGGCGTCGCACGTCAGGAAGATGACGTCGGTCGGATGCCCGGCGACGCAGGGAATCTTCGCGTTGCGGATGAATTCGATCGGGTACGCCCCGCGGGTATTCTGAGTGATCGACGTATCGTGAAAATCGACTTGATGCGTGTCGCGGTCGAAGACGACGTTTTCCAGCACGGCTCCGAATCGCAAGGCCTGGAAGATTTCTGGCTCCGATTCCGGCGTCAGGTCGATGGCCTTGGCGTAGCAGCCCCCCTCGATGTTGAAGATGCCCTTATCGCTCCAGCAATGCTCGTCGTCGCCAATGAGCAGCCGGTTCGGGTCGGCGGAGAGCGTGGTCTTGCCCGTTCCCGAAAGCCCGAACAGCAGCGACGAGCGCCCTGTCGCCTTGTCGGCAGTCGCCGAGCAGTGCATCGACAACACGCCCCGCCTGGGGCCGAAGTAGTTCATCATCGTGAAGACGCCCTTCTTCATCTCGCCGGCGTATTCGGTGCCGAGGATGACAAACTCTTTGCATTCCAGCGAGAGATCGACGCTCGTCTTGGAGGTCATGCCCTTGGTGCGCCGATTCGCCGGAAACTCGCCGGCATTGTAAATCACCACATCCGGCTCTCCGAAAGAGCGCAGTTCTTCTGCCGTCGGCCGGATGAGCATGATGTGCATGAACAGGGCATGGTACGGTCGCGTGCAAATCACGCGCACTTTCGCCCGATAGGCCGGGTCCCACCCGGCAAAGGCGTCCACGACATAGAGTCGTTCTCGTGTATTGAGATAGTCGATGGCTCGCTCGCGGTTCGTATCGAACGTTTCCTCATCGATCGGCACATTGACGGCGCCCCACCAGATGTCGTCTTTCGAGCCAGGGTGCTGGACGACGCGTTTGTCTGTCGGCGAGCGGCCCGTTTTCTTGCCAGAGAAGGCAATCAAGGCCCCCGTGTCAGCGATGTCGCACTGAGCATCCTCGCGAATCGCTTCGCTGTAGAGCGCCGCTGGGGAGAGGTTGCGGCGAATGTCCTGCACCGTGATGCCGTACTGGGCGAGGTCAAACGGTGACGTCCCAGTCGCTTGGCGGGCCGGTGACGCCGCTTTGGAAGGGGAAAGGGTCGCGGCCATGAGACTCCTCCCGGGAATTGGGGAAGCGAACGAAGCAAAGCCTTGGTTCAATTTAGCAGTTCGTCCCCGTCGTCTAGAATCGGGGAACCACCTTTTCCGCAGCACTCAACTCCTAAGTGGCAGGTCTGTCATGTCTCAAGTCATCGGTGTGGTAACGGGCGGAGGAGATTGTCCCGGGCTCAACGCCGTGATTCGCTCCGTCGCCAAGGCGGCGATTCGCCGCGGATGGCAGGCCGTGGGAATCATCGGCGGTTACGAAGGGCTATTGGCCCCGCAAAGAACGGTCGCCTTGGAAGGGGACCTGCTCAGCGGTTTGCTCGTCCGCGGCGGAACGATTCTGGGCACGGCCAACCAAGGCAAGTTCTCGGCCAAGGTGGGGCACGGCGAGTCGCGGCGGCTGCCGGTTGAACTGCTCGACGAAACCAAGCGCGGCTGCGAGCAGCTAAGGCTGTCGGGCCTGGTGTCGATCGGCGGCGATGGCTCGCTGGCAATCGCCCAGCAGCTCTGCGAGCACGGAATTCCCATCGTCGGCGTGCCGAAGACGATCGACAACGATCTGGCGGCCACCTTGATGACTTTTGGCTTCGATTCAGCCGTCGCGTGCGCCACCGATGCCGTCGATCGGCTGCACAGCACGGCCGAGAGCCACCGGCGGGTCATGGTTTTGGAAGTCATGGGGCGCTACGCCGGCTGGATCGCGATCTATGCCGGCCTGGCCGGCGGCGCCGACGTGATTCTGATTCCCGAAATCCCTTTCAGCTACGACAGCATTTGCGCTAAAGTGCGCGAGCGCGAACAGGCCAGCAAGCACTTCACGATCGTGGTCGCGGCCGAAGGGGCGAGGGCCGCGGGAGCAGACTATGTCACCTCCACCAATCAGCCGCAAAACCGCGAAGCCCGGCTGGGCGGAATTGGCGCTCAGGTAACCGAGGAGATTCAACGGCGCACGGGCAAAGAAACGCGGTCGGTCGTGCTCGGTCATTTACAACGCGGCGGCAGCCCCACGAACATGGATCGCGCGCTGTGCACGATATTCGGCGCCAAGGCCGTCGAGCTGATCGCGCAGCAGCGCTATGGTGAAATGGTCGCCTTCACCGGCAGCCAAATCTCGAGCGTGCCGATCAGCGAGGCAGTGGGGAAGCTGCGCACGGTTCCGCTCGACGGCGGATTCGTCACCGCGGCCCGCTCGCTGGGCATCTGCCTAGGTGATTGAGCGCTCAACCGCCGCTCCGGATGAGCGATTAGTTAGGCGAGATGGGCTCATCGGTGAGCCAACGATACCTGCTCTTCTGCTTGTCGTAGATCAATGTTTTGTACCAGTCCTGACCGCGATGGTCCGGGCCGGCGGCGATCAGGATGTCGAGAAAACCATCGCCGTGGAGATCGGCAAACCGCACGTCGCCTTTCGTGATGGGCTGGCCGCTACGCACCTGAAAATGCTCGTCGGAGCTTCCCTCCACGACGACGTGGAAATCGTACTCGTGGTTGCTGAGCACATCTTTCGGCGTGACCTCCAAAGTGACCTGGCGTCCATCCCGCTGGATCGGAGCGACCATGCGAAATTCCGTCGTCTGGGGCGGGGCGGTGAATCCGGTCCTGCCGGAACAGTAGCGCTCGTCACTGGCGAACTCCGCCAGGGAGAACACGTAGCGGCCCGATTCAGAAAATGCGACCGTCCGTCGTCCGCGATAGAGCTGCACCATGAAACCGGCGTTCTTCAGCGTCTGCTTGCCAATCGAAAAAAAGGCGACGCATTTCCCCTCGGAGTCGCTCCACATCTGCCTGGCCACCAACCCTTTCTCGTTATTGATCGATAACATGGCATCCAGCGCGTCCACGCCTGCGGGAACGTTGGCCGTGATCGTAAAGGCGTATTCGGGGTTTTCGAAGTCGTTGATGACCTGCTGATACAAAATCTGAACGCCCCACTTCCGGAGTTGTTCCCGATCATCGGGATGCAGGGTCCAAGTGGGGTTCGCCGCCAGGGCGCAAGGGGCCAAGGAGAGCACACAACCAGCCGTGAAACTCAGCGTTTTTATCGATGCCCATTTCATCGCAGTTGCTCCTTGGCTCGGAAGAGGATCAGCCCTTTCCAGTAAGACGCCGCCATGATCAGACAAGTTTCCAAATCTACCGCCGAACCGCAGTTCGCCCGCCCGCAGCGGTTTGTTCGGTGCCGCTCTATTTCACCCCCAGAACGACCTCATTGCTCCAGGACCTTGAAACTCGACTTCAACTCTACCGGTTCCGCCGGCTGGCTGTCCTTCGGCGGGCTGCCCCCTTTGCCTGAGCGGATGATCCACTTTACTTCGTATGTCCCGGTGGGGAGTTTGCCGAGGTTGACGCCGTGGACTTCGTAGTGGTCATCCCCGGCGGTGGCCTCAGGACCGTTCATGGTGACGGTAAAGGTGTTTTCGTCCCGTTCGATGCGTTCGATCCACATAATGGTGCGGTTGAGTTGCTGCGAGCGGAACAGCA
>JAKEHX010000113.1 GCA_022614795.1 Planctomycetaceae bacterium
CGCAAGGCCGTGGAGGGCAACCCGCAGGAAGTGTTGGCCGAGGGCACGATCTCGGCCAGCGGCACGTTCACCCTTGAGTTTCCCCTCCCGGCGGACATCAAGCAATTGACGGCGCTGCGAATCGACGCGCTGCCCAAGGACGAAGCGGCGGCGATCAAGACGCCCGAAGCGGGCTTCGTGCTATCACGGCTCAAGGCCTATCTGGTTGACGATGATGACTCCGAGGCGCGCGAGATCGAGTTCGAGTTTGCACATTGCGATGATGCGGATCCGGTATTCGACCCTGCCGACAGCCTCCGCGACAATCGCGAAGGCTGGTGCCAGTACACGCGAATGTTTTATCCGCGGCATGCCGTGTTCGTCGTCCGGCGTCCCGTCGAGTTGCCACCGGGCGGCCGGCTGCGGCTGTCCATGCAGTTCGATCACTATGGCTCGGGCGGAACGGCACTCGTTATTCAGCGTGGCCGTTACGCGATCTCCGCGTCCCCGGCTTGGACGGCGCTTGTCCAGGATGAGCGCTGCCAGAAGCTGCGACACGAACTGGCGGAGGTGCGGGAAGCTCGCCAAGGGATCTCCGGTACAGCGACGCCGGTGATGGCCGAACAGCCTCCTCCGTTTGCGCGCCGCACGTTCACGTTCGTACGAGGTAACTGGTTGGACAAGGATGCGGAAGTTCAGCCGGGAACACCGGCGATCATGCGACCGATGCCTGCCGGCTCAGCCGATCGGCTGGCTATGGCCCGCTGGCTGGCGTCCCGCGACAATCCGCTCACCGCGCGCGTCATGGTCAATCGCCTCTGGCAAGAACTGTTTGGAGTGGGGCTAGTGGAGACGGCTGACGACTTCGGGTCGTCAGGCACGCCGCCATCGCATCCCGAGCTGCTCGATCATCTGGCTTTGCAGTTTCAAAACGAGCACGACTGGAGCGTCAAACGGATGCTTCGCGAGCTTGTGCTGTCGGCGACCTATCGCCAGAGCGGCGCCGCAACTACAGAGAAGATCGCTCGCGACCCGCAAAATCGCCTACTGTCGCGCGGGCCACGCACCCGGCTCACCGCCGAGATGATGCGCGACCAGGCGCTGGCGCTTTCTGATCGGCTTTCCGCCAAGATGTACGGCCCGCCCGTGATGCCGCCGCAGCCGGACGGCGTCTGGCGGTCAGTGTACTCCGACGCCAAGTGGAGCACCTCCGAGGGTGAGGACCGCTACCGCCGGGCAATTTACACGTATTGCAAGCGGACCAGCGGTTATCCCGCCATGGTCATGTTCGACATGCCCAGCCGCGATGTGTGCGTGGGGCGACGGTTTTCGACCAACACTCCGTTGCAGGCGCTGGTGACACTCAACGACGAGGCGTTCATCGAGTTGGCTCAAGGCATCGCCGGACGGATGAAAGCCTTGGGCGGTACGCCTGAGGAACAGATCGCGGCCGGGTACTTCCTCGCCGCCGGTCGGAACATCCACCCGGCCAAGCTGCATCGGCTCGTGCAGTTGCATGCCGAGGCCGAAGCCGCGTTCGAGTCGGCACCCGCAAAGGCTGATCGTCTGGCTTCGGATCGCGACACCTACGCATTGACGGTCGTGGCCAACGCCATGTTCAACCTTGACGAGATTCTGACGAAATGAGTTGCCGCACGGCGAGCGCTGTCGGCCAGTGCCGGGCCAAGCCAAGTGTCTATTTGCACAACGATTGGAGACTCGGACATGAAGAGTTGTTCGCCCAGCCCGTCGATCAGTCTCCAATCCTTGACGCGGCGACATTTCCTTCAAGATTGCGGAGCGGGTCTCGGGGCATTCTATTGGTTGTCCCTCCAGGGTTTGCGAGCGTCGGCGTCGGCCGGCGCGGCAAGCGGCCGCGCGACTGCCCCACTGGCGCCGCGAGCGCCCCATTTCGCGCCAAAAGCCAAGAGCGTGATCTACCTCCACATGGCCGGCTCGCCCAGCCAGCTCGACCTGTTTGAATATAAGCCAGAATTGGCGAAGCTCGACGGCCAGGACTGCCCCAGGCAGTTCCTCGAGGGTCAGCGTTTCGCCTTCATTCGCGGCGTGCCCAAACTGCTCGGTCCGCAGTTCTCGTTCGCGCAGCATGGCGAATCAGGCGCCTGGCTATCCGACCGCTTGCCGCATTTCGCGAAGGTCGTCGACAAGGTCTCGTTCATCCGCACGATGCAGACCGACCAGTTCAACCACGGCCCGGCGCAACTCATGGTGCATACCGGCAACCAGAATCTCGGGTACGCGTCGTTCGGAGCTTGGGCGACTTACGGACTGGGCAGCGAAAACCAGAACTTGCCCGGATTCATCGTCCTCCTCTCCGGCGGCCGTTTTCCCGACGCCGGCAAGAGCGTGTGGGGCGCCGGCTTTCTGCCCACCATGTATCAGGGCTCCCAATGTCGCTCGCACGGCGACCCCGTGTTGTTCCTGTCGAATCCGCCCGGCATCGACCGCGACCTCCGTGGCCGCGTTGTTGATGCGATTGCCGACGTCAATCGGCAAACCTACGAGGAGTATTGCGACCCTGAAACCCTCACCCGCATTGCCCAGTACGAGCTGGCCTACCGCATGCAGATGTCGGCAACCGACGCGATGGACCTTGGTCAGGAGCCGCCCTACATCCACGAGCTCTACGCCACGCAGCCGGGCGAGGAGAGCTTCGCAAACAACTGCCTCCTCGCCCGCCGCCTGGTGGAGCGCGGCGTGCGATTCGTGCAATTGTTCGATTGGGGCTGGGATTCGCACGGATCAGATGAAAGCGAGGCGCTTAACGTGGGCTTCAAACGCAA
>JAKEHX010000015.1 GCA_022614795.1 Planctomycetaceae bacterium
CGAGCACGATCGGTCTCGCGACCGCAACGCTCGCCCTCGCTTGCCACGGAAGATATGCTCTGGTCAGCACTTACGTCCAGAGATCGATGCGTAAGCCCTGGTTCGAGATCGAAACAGGTTTTAGCAGATTCCATCCGAGAAGCGTACGCCGATCTCTTCGCGGTCAATAAAAATGCGCATCAACTCACTCCGGACGAGATAAAGAACAAGCTTCGCACTCTCTATGCCGGCAAGAAGTCTGACCAATTGATTGGTCGTATCGCCGCCACCTTTTCGGCTTTGTGCGAGTACGCCGACTTCTCGAAGCATGAAACACAGCCGCCTCGTCAGGTTGCGGCTCCTGCGCACCCCGAAGAGACAAAAACACCATTAAAGGATGAACCTCGGCCGGCGAGGGCAAATATTGGAAATATCCGCTTAGATTCTCTGCAATACCACATCAACATTGTGCTGCCCGAAAGTCGGGACCAGTCCGTTTACGATGCCATTTTCAAGAGCCTCAAGGAACATCTGGGTTAGCGCGATGGATCAACTATATTCATTCGTATGCCGTGGCCTGCTATCGGAAGCGAGTCTAGACAAGGCCGGTCGACAGCGACGCCGCCACTTTGGCCATCAAGACGCTGCTCAAATGCAGCAAACGCTTTCATTTGATTTGCTTGATCCGGACAGTCTAGCCGACGCACAGCGCATGTCTACGGTTTACACTGCCGTCCATGCTTTTGAAAACATGGTGAGAAAGCTTGTAGTGAAGGCGATGGCCGAATCTCATGGTGAGGGGTGGTGGTCGAAGGTGCCGGAGCGTATCCAGAAGATGGTGAAGTCGCGAATGGAAGAAGACGCTAAGTTTCGTTGGCATGGCGCACGAGGGAGCACGGAAATAAACTATTGTGACTTCGGCGACCTCTCGTCGATTATCGTGACCAATTGGGATGTTTTTGAACCGGTCATTGCCAATATGGAATGGGCTAAGGGCGTATTGAGCACGTTGGAGAAATCGCGAAACATTGTCATGCATGGTGGGATCTTGGCAAAGGAGGACATCGAACGAATCGGCATGAATCTTCGAGATTGGGTTCGGCAAACGGGTTAATTGGTTGCCGAGGCAACCAACTCGTCGTCTTATCCGGCGCCGCTTGTCGCCAGATTCTAGGCCAAGCCACTTCACAGCGAAGTCACTCGCCCGCGCTAGGCCCGAAGCAATACAAGTGCCCGCTCGTGCGCAGGTAGATGCGCCCGTCGACAATCGCCGGCGTGGCATAGACCTCTTCGCCGAACTCGGCGGAGTGGATCACCTTCCACTCGTTGGCGGCTGAGACGACCGAGAGCGTGCCGCGCTGGCTGAGGAGATAGACCTTGCCGTCGCCAGCCACGGGCGAGGCGTAGTAGTTGTTGCCGCCGGTGACGCGGCCGCTCTTGCGCGGCCGGCCGCTCGCCGCGTCCAGACAGGTCAAAATGCCGCCGTCCTTGATCGTGAACACCCGCCCGTCGTACCACAGCGGCGAAGCGCAGAACGGCACCGCGCGGTCGTACTTCCACGCCACGTGCGTCTGGCTGCTGTCGCCGCTGGCGCCCGGTTTGATTGCCAGCACCGCGTTCTGCGACTTGTCGAACAGCATCTGGAACTCGTCGTATTCGGCCCGCGTGACGTGGCTGTCCTTGTCGCGGTCGCATTGGGTAAAGCGCGTCTTGAGGGCCACCGATGCGCCGACCTCCTTCTCTTCCAGCGTGCCGCTTTTGTCGGCGTCGTACTGGGCCGTGAAGTCGGCCCATGGCTCCAGGGCGATCCGCTCGCCCGGCTCGCCCCCCGCCGACCAGCCAGCGACGATGAGCGTGCTATCCGCGCCGACGACCGGCGTCATGCAGTTGACGCGCGACAGGCCGCGCACCGTCCACAGCTCGCGGCCCGTGTTCCAGTCGTAACCGCACACCCGCAGCGTGCCGACGGCGACGATCTGCCGCTGGCCGCCGACGTTCCACACCACCGGCGTGCAATAGCCCCGCGAGAACTCGGCCCGGTCGGTCTGCCAGAGCGGCTGGCCGGTCGCTTTGTCGTAGGCCGCCAGGAACGAGCCGGTGTCGTGATCCTGGCAGAGAATAATGCGGTCGTCCTCGATGATCGGCGAACTGGCAGCGCCGAACTCGTCGTTGAACGGTCCCATCTCGCGGTGCCACAGCTCGTGCCCGTCGTGGTCATAGCAAACCAGGCCGCTGGAGCCGAACATCGCCACGACCCGCTGGCCATCGGCGGCTGGACTGGGCTGGGCGTAGCTGCCGATGCCGTGGATCTGTTCCAGCGTCTTGTGGGGGGCCTCCACCCGCCAGATGATCTTGCCCGTCGCCCGGTCGAGGCAGAGCGTTTCCAGATGCTCCTTGTCGCGGACGGCGGTCAGGAAGATCTCGCTCCCCACGATCGCCGGCGACGAATGGCCGCTCGGCAGCTCGGTCTTCCAAAGGACGTGCGACTCGGGGCCGATATCGGCTGGCAGCGCGCTCGTCCCCACTGCGACGCCGCGCGAACCGGGCCCGCGAAACTGCGGCCAATCAGCGGCAACACATGGAATGCAAATCAAACAGGCAGCCAGCAAATGCAAGGCGCGAAGCATGGCGGTTGTGAGGTGAAGGCAGGGAGTCAAATAAGGCGAGTGGGAGAATCTTAGGATGCAGCGAATGAAAATGCCACCCAAGCGGCAATACCGGTCAACAGGAAAATGGGCGACAAGAAAATGAAAGCATACGAACCTTGGAGATTGTAATTCCATTGCTGAGCTACAGGGCGATTTGTGATTGGAACACTAATCAACACTGATCAGCACTAATCCGCACTCCGCTCCTTTAAGTGAAGATTAGCGAAGATTAGCGTTCCCGATTTGACCGCCATTTTCCTGTCCCCCATTTTCCTGTTCCTTTGATTTACGGCCCAATCCGGCATTCGATTCGCCGGCCCTCCCGGCTGCTTTGGTAGATCGCGTTGATCAGCTCCAGCGTCGCCAGCATCGACAGCGGGCCGTTGCGGTTGTCGCGGCGGCCGGTGCGGATGCAGTCGAGCCAGTCCTGGATCAGCCGCAGGTTCTTCTGCCCGCCGTAGCCCGGCGTTTTGTCCTCCGGGGCGGCGAACGTATCGTCCATGGCGTGCCACTGCGGCTGCGGGCCGTGGATTTCGAGCACGCCGCCGGTCCCTTTGCGGTTGGCGTCCCAGTGCACCCAGCGCTGGCTGCCGCGAAGGGCCCATTTGCTCTCGCCGGCCCACCGCGGCAGCCAATAGCCGCCGAGGAAGGTCGCGAGGCCGCCCCCTTCCAGGTCCATGATCACGCCGCCGCCGTCTTCGAGTGCGGTCGGCACGGCGCCGAAGACGCCGGTCCGCGCCGTGACGCCGACGACCTTGCGGCCCGTCACGTAGAACATCGCGTCGAGAAAGTGGCAGGCCAGCCAGCTGAAAAATCCGCCGCCGCTGGCAGCCGGATCGAACAAATAGTGATCGGCGCCGCGGCGGGCGATGTCGCTGGTGACGAACGTCATCTCCAGGCTGATCAGTTGCCCCAATGCCCCTTGCTCGACCATCCGCTTGAGGCGATTGACCAGGTCGTCGTACCGCCACATGTAGCCGGTCTGGAAGGCAATGCCGCTGGCCTCGACGGCCTCCACGACAGGCCGGGCGTCAGCGGCAGTGGCCGCGACGGGCTTCTCGGCCACGATGTGCTTGCCGACCCGCGCCAGCTCGATCATCGCGGCTGGTCCGTCGCGATTGGAGAGGCAAACGATAGCCGCCTCAAACTGGGCCCCTGCCAGCAGCTCCTTGACGGTGGCAAACCGGGGGAGCTGGGCGTATCGCTCCTCCAGGCTCGCCGATCCGCCGCCAAAACCGGGCACGAAGGCGACGATTTCGATCTCGCCCGCGAAGTTGGCCAGCATCTGCCGCCAGTGAGCGCCGTGGGGATGGTCGATGCCGAGGAAGGCGAGGCGCATGTCGATTTAGGATTTAGGATTTCGGATTTAGGATTTGGGAGGGCGAGGCGGCAGCCCGTGGTCCGCTCGCTCCGCTAAAGTTCAAGGTTCAAAGTCGCTCTCCGTCTCTCTGTCTCTCCATCGCTCCGTCCCTCCGTCTCTCCGTCCCTTCCCCCGATCCACGGCTGGGCTGCTATGATAGCGGAATTACGCGTGACATTCGCCTTCGAACATCGCTTGCCGCCGGGAGCCTCCCCATGCCGACCGTCAACGAACTCTACAAGCAGCACGAGCAGCTCAAGCGCGACGGAAAGCTTGATGAAGCGGCCAGCACGCTCGAAGAAGGGCTGAAACTCGACGATACGCACGTCCTGTCGCACCTGGCCCTGGCGGTGCTCTACGGCAAGCTCGGCAAGCACGATCTGGCGGTCGATCACGCGGAGGCGGCAGTCAAGCTCGAGCCGACCGACACCTTCAACTGGACCGCCCTCAGCACGACCTATCAGCGAGCCTTCGAGGGAACGCAGGACCGGCAATACATCTATCGGGCCGAAGATGCCAAAGCCCGCGCCGCCCAGATGCAGTGGCAGAAGTAGGTCCGTAGCTGAAAAGCGCCAAAGTTCAGGCGGGATTTCCTGAAGTCTGGCGACTTCAGCTACGTGTTATTGGAGAAAGAGCCCGCGCTCGCCAATCTGAAACGCCACGATCCGCTC
>JAKEHX010000114.1 GCA_022614795.1 Planctomycetaceae bacterium
GGGGCCAGGGCGCAGCAGTTGCCGGTGCCGCAGGCGCCGCCGCCTCGGCAGGGCAGGGGGGGATGGATTTCGGCGGCCTTCAGCGCACCTCCGCGCCGGCCGTCACCGACCCCAAGGCCCTGATCCGCGCCGTCGCCAAGTCCGCCGGCTGGCAATGCCTCGAAGCGGGTGAATCCTGGCAGATCGTCGTTCCGGTCGGCTCGCTCCGCAAGCAAACGGTCGATGTCCGCTTCGACCAGAAAGACGCCGAAGGGCACGCGCTCATCAGCTACTCGTCGGTCTGCGGCCCCAGCACGCCAGAAAACGCGGTGCAGCTCCTCAAGTTCAACGCCCAAATGGTGATGGGTGCGTTCGGCATCCAGAGCACCGAAAGCGGCGATGTGGTGGTCGTCTGCGCCAGCCAGCTCGCCGCGACCAGCACCGCCTTCGACGCGACCCGCACGATCACCTCGATCGCCTGGCAAGCCGACAAGGTCGAGGACAATTTGACGGGTGGGGATAAGAACTAGCGTGAAGGCGAGCGGGGGGCGTCAGCTCCCTGAGCATTCCAATGTTGTCCTGTAGCGAACGCCCTCTGCGGCGTTCCTCATTCGGCGCTCACGGGTCATTTGTCGCTCAACATCTTCACCAGCACGCCATTGCCCGCCCCGTGAATCCGCACTCCTTTCAACCATTTTTTGGGCAGCGCGGGCCACTTGTCGGTCGCCGTAACCTGCGAAATCACCTGCGCCGCGACTCCGTCAGGCGGCACGGCCCGGAACATGTAGTCCTGAATGCCGTCGTCCGGCTGCCTGAAATACGTCACGCGGATTAGCGTCGGCTGGGTGTAGCCGCCCGTGGGGACTTCACCGACCGCGGTGACCGTGAGGGTCCCTTGTGACACTTCCAGCTTCGCCGAAACCACTTTTTTGATCGTCACGGGTTCCACGGGTTTCTCCTCGGCAACCGCCAACCGGCTCGTCAACGCAGCAAGCAAGAGTGCCAATCCGCCGAGCGCTATCAATGCTCTCCCTCGACAATTGTCTGTCATTGGACCGCCTCCTCGTCAATCGCGAAATGGTGACCTGCCATTCAGAATAGCGGTTCAGCCGCCGCCTCGTCACGGCGCAGCCGTATAGGGCAGGTGGCCATAGTATTTCGGACGTGAATCCAGCCGGACGTGCAGCCACGCCACGCCCATGCCGGCCGTGCTCAGCCAGAGCGGTTGATCCGAGAGACGCGCCGCCATGCGAGTTGCCGCAGCTCATTCCGCCAGCTTCTTGAGTGCCTTTCTGTAGCGGACGTTGACTTCTGCGAGCGCCGCCCTGAAATCGTCGTTCCGGTCGGTTGCGGGTACGCCCTGATCCGGAAGTAGCCGGATCAAGACCTTAGTTCCGTCCGGCCAATTGGGCTGCTCGTCGAGCACGATGCGTCCGTTTCTGTACGTCCCGAGTGCTTCGGCCATTGGTCTCCTCTTTGCGTCCTTTGTGCCCTTCTGTTCCATTCCCGGACTGGGAGTGCTCGCGCGAACCTGGAGGGACAATCGGTGTCTCGCGAGGGTTCATTGTCCAATTTGTACGCGCGAGCTAGACTCAATTCAGGTCGGCGGCTTAGCGTGTTCCTATTGCCTGTCGCCGCTCCGCGGCTAACACAGGCAGGATTTACTCGACGGTTGTTCGGAGGTATTTCCGTGAAGCGCGTCGGTCTGGTCGGGTGGCGGGGGATGGTCGGCTCGGTCCTCATGGAGCGGATGCGGGCCGAGGACGACTTCGCCCACATTGAGCCGGTGTTTTTCAGCACCTCCGCGGTCGGCGGGGCAGGACCCAAGGTCGGCGGCAAAGAGACTGGCAAGCTGCTGGATGCCAAGAGCGTCGAGGCACTCAAGGGGATGGAGGCGATCGTCACCTGCCAGGGGGGCGATTACACAAACGAGGTCTTTCCGCAGCTTCGCGCCGCCGGCTGGCGCGGCTACTGGATCGATGCCGCCAGCGCTCTGCGGATGAAGGACGACGCGGTCATCATTCTCGATCCGGTGAACCTGCACGTGATCAAGGACGCACTCGCCCGCGGCATCAAGAACTACGTCGGCGGCAACTGCACCGTCAGCCTGATGCTGATGGGCCTTCAGGGGCTCTTTAAGGCTGGCTCCAAGAATGAATGTCTCGTCGAATGGATGACGAGCATGACCTATCAGGCGGCCAGCGGGGCAGGGGCCCAGAACATGCGCGAGCTGCTCCGGCAAATGGCCGTCGCCAGCGGCAGCGTCACGGAGCAACTTGCCGACCCGGCGACGGCCATTCTGGACATCGATCGCCGCGTTGCCGAAACAATCCGCTCTAGCGCGATGCCGACCAACCACTTCGGCGTCCCGCTCGCCGGCAGCCTGATCCCTTGGATCGACAAGGACCTTGGCAACGGCCAGAGCAAGGAAGAATGGAAGGGGCAGGCCGAGACGAACAAGATCCTCGGCCTCGCGGGGGACAAGACGATCCCCGTCGATGGCGTGTGCGTCCGCGTGGGCGCGATGCGCTGCCACAGCCAGGCCCTGACGATCAAGCTGACCAAAGACGTGCCGCTGCCCGAAATCGAGGGCCTGCTCGCTTCTGCCAACGACTGGGTAAAGGTCATCCCCAACGAGCGCGAGCCCTCGATCCGCGAGCTGACCCCCGCCACGGTGACCGGCACGCTCGCCGTCCCCGTCGGCCGCCTCCGCAAACTCGACCTGGGCCGCTCGGAAAAGGGCCGCTATCTGGCCGCCTTCACCTGCGGCGACCAGCTTCTCTGGGGCGCGGCCGAACCGCTGCGGCGGATGCTGAGGATTCTGCTGGAGCAGGCGTGAGACTCGACCTTGTTAGCTTCTGCGTGCGCGATCTGACGGCGTCGGACAGTGCCTCGCTGGCGCGCTACGCCAACAATCGCCAGATCTGGCTCAACCTCCGCGACCGGTTCCCGCATCCCTACTCGCAGGCCGATGCCGACGCATTTATCGCCCACGTCGCGCAGCAGCCGCAGCCGACGGTGTGGGCCATCGAAGTCGCCGGCGAGGCGGCGGGCACGATCGGCATCACGCTGGGCGGCGACGTCGAGCGGACCGGCGCCGAGATCGGCTATTGGCTGGGCGAGCCATACTGGGGCCGCGGCATCATGACCCAGGCCGTGACGGCCGTCACCGCGTGGAGCCTGAATCAATTCCAGCTCACGCGCATCTACGCCCTGCCGTTTGCCACGAGCGCCGCGTCGTGCCGCGTGCTGGAGAAGGCGGGGTACACGTGCGAAGGGCGGCTGCGAAAGAGCGCCATCAAGGACGGGCAAATCCTGGACCAGTTCATGTATGCGTATGTGACCCCTGACCGCGCGACGGGGGCAATCTGGCGGCAGTAGCCGATCGGCGACCAACGTAAGCTATTCTGAATCCGTTCCAGCCGCCTCACTTTGTTTCCTTTGTTTCCTTCTGTTCCTTCGCAGTTGCCATGCCGACCTTCAAGCTCACCCTTGCCTACGACGGGACCGACTTCGCCGGGTGGCAGCGGCAGCCGGCAGAGCGCACCGTGCAGGGGGAACTCGAGGCGGCGATCGAGCGGATCACCGGGCAGCGGAGCAAGTGCATCGCCAGCGGCCGGACCGATGCGGGCGTGCATGCGCTGGGCCAGGTCGTCAGCTTCCAGTCCGAGACGAAGCTGGATGGTCCGACGCTCACCAAGGCCCTCAACGCCGAGCTGCCTGAAGACATGCTCGTCTTCGAAGTCGTCGAAACAGCGGCCAGCTTCCACGCCCTCCGCGACGCGATCCGCAAACGCTACCGCTACGTCATCCAGGACGGCCGGCTGCCGGACCTCTTCGACCGCAAGTACGTCTGGCACGTTTACCAGCGGCTCGATGTGGAAGCGATGCGGCAGGCGGCGGCCGCCCTGGTCGGCACGCACGATTTCGCCAGCTTCGAAACGGCCGGCTCGCCGCGCCTGACGACCGTTCGAACCGTTTTCGACCTTTCCGTCGAGCGACGGCCGGCCGAATTGACCGATCGCATCATCATCGAAGTCGAAGCCGACGGGTTCCTCTACAACATGGTCCGCAACATCGCCGGCACGCTGGTCGCGGTGGGCAAAGGCAAAGAGCCGCCGACCTGGCCCGCTGAGGTGCTCGCCCAGAAGGACCGCACCCAGGCCGGCATGACCGCCCCGGCGCGAGGGCTGTTTCTGGTGTGGGTCGAGTACGAGACAATTTCAGATTTCGGATTTCAGATTGCAGATTTGGCGAGCAAGGCCGACGACAGGCAGAGCGACGACGAGGACGCTTTGGATTAGCATCAAGTAAATCTGAAATCCGAAATCTGAAATCTGAAATCGCATGCGTGTCGCCCACCTCATCACCCGCATGATCATCGGCGGTGCGCAGGAGAACACGCTGCTCAATTGCCTGGACCTAGTGGCCCAGTACGGCGATGAAGTGCTGCTGGTCACCGGGCCGCCCGTGGGGCCGGAAGGCGACTTGCTCGCGTTAGGCCAACCGGCCGAGGGCAGGGCAGGGGAGGGGGATGGCGCCATCGCCGGATTTCCCGTCCAGCCATTGCGGTTTGCTCATCTGGGCGGCGAAGTGGAGCTGCCCGTCGTCACCGTGCCGTCGCTTGTCCGCGCGATTCGTCCGGGCACCGACTGGCGGGCCTCGGGCGATCTGGCGCAAATCCTCCGGGCCTACAAACCCGACGTCGTCCACACCCACAGCGCCAAGGCCGGCATTCTCGGCCGGCTTGCGGCCTGGTCCCTGAAAGTCCCGGCAATTGTCCACACCGTACACGGCGCGCCGTTTGGCCCGTTTGAACCGTGGGCCAGACGCACCTTCTACCAGTGGTGCGAGCGCTACGCCGCCAGCCGCTGCCACCATCTGATCAGCGTCGCCGACGCGATGACCGACCTGATGGTGTCGGCCCACGTCGCGCCCCGCGAAAAATTCACCACGATCTACAGCGGCATGAGCGTCGAGCCCTTTCTCGCAGCCGATGAAAACCGCGCAGCGACTCGCGGCGAGCTTGGCTTCGCGCCCGAGCACGTTGTCGTAGGCAAAATCGCCCGGCTCTTTCACTTGAAAGGGCACGAAGACATCGTCACCGCCGCGATGTATCTCGATCGCGAGCCCAATCTGCGGTTCCTGTTCGTAGGCGACGGCATTCTCCGCGACAAGCTCCAGAAAATGATCGACGATGCGGGCCTTGCCGACCGGTTTCGCTTCACCGGGCTGGTCAGGCCCGACCGAATCCCGGCGCTCATCGGCGCGATGGACATTCTGGTCCACGCCAGCCGGCGGGAAGGATTGGCCCGCGCGTTACCCCAGGCGCTCATCGCCGGCAAGCCCGTCGTCAGTTACGACGTCGATGGGGCCCGCGAGGTTTGCATCGACAACGAGACCGGCTTTCTCGTCCGCTCGGGCCATTTCAAGGATCTGTGCGAGCCGCTTTTGACCTTGGCTCGCGACGGGGCCCTCCGGGAGCGAATGGGGCAGGAGGGGCGGCGGCGGTTCACGGACCAGTTCCGCCATGAGACGATGACGCGGCGGATACGGGAGTTGTACGGTCGCCTGCTCGCCGGGTAGCGAGATGTCGGAGGTCCGAGGTCGGAGGTAGGTCAGAGGTCGGAGGGTCAGAGGTCAGAGGTCGGGAGGTTTGAGGTCGGTGGTCAGAAGTCAGAGGTCGGAAGTCGGAAGTCGGAAGTCGGAGTAGGAAGGTCGAAGGTCGAAACAACGCGTGTCCGATAACTCAGTACTCAGTACCAAGTACTCAGTACTGAGTGCGAGGTAGCAACGAACAACGTGGCAAGTATTGCCTGCCGCCCGTGTTTGTCGTCCGACCTCCGACCTCCGACCTCTTACTTCTGACTTCTGCCCTCCGACCTCCGACTTCGGTCTTTCCCGCGTCTGCCCCGCCGCTTAGACTATCCCCGCACGCTGGCTACAATAAATACGTTCCCCTTTCATCCTTGCGCGCTCTTTCCCCGTGTCACGACCCCGCGATTTTTTAGGTGCGTACCGGCTGGTAC
>JAKEHX010000115.1 GCA_022614795.1 Planctomycetaceae bacterium
GCAAGTGGCGGAGGCAATCGAGCGTGATCGCTTCGCGCGAAAGAACGTCGACCAGATCGCGGACGATCTGGCTGCCGCGGTCAATCCACACCGCTGGATGATCTACGTTCACGGCCAGGCCTCGATGCCGGACGGTTTGCATGGGTGCTTCCCTGTACGGGGGTCGCGGGTACGCGGGGGGTGTCAAGAATTTGAAACACGTAGGTGCCCTACAGGGTGATTACGTCAACATTCGTTGTCAACTCGGCACCCTTCGGGTGATCTATTGAATGTCGTCCGGCGGCTTGACGTTTGGCAGCGGGGCGGCCGGCGAGGAGTAGAACTTCGTCAGGTCAATGCCGCCGCGGGCTTCGTCCTCCAGCAGCTTGACGCGGACCTCCAGCCGTTCCACCTGGCCCTTGAGAAGCGGCACGATGCTGGCCGAATCGTCGGGACGTTTGGGCCGCGGCACGACCGGATAGCCCAGGTGCCGCTGGAGGGCTGCGAAGAGAAAAAGCGGATCCTTGCGGCGGTTGGCCCAGGCGATCTTGCCCTCCTTCTCCGTGAACAGGACCGGTTTCTCCGGGATGGGCGGGGATTCGTTGGGCCGCGTGTGATGGATGATGTTGAGTTGGCTGCGGACGTAGATCAGGTCGGCAAAATCGACCATGCCCATGCGGTGCCGCAGCTCGCGAATCCATTCGCGCCACGGCTCATCGAAAATCGGATCGCCGGCGATCGCCGTCAGGCCCGGATCGTATTTCAGCCGGTTGCGGCTGAGGCACTCGAATTGATACATGAACATGGCCTGGGGAATCGGCGACTCGGCCCGATATTCCGCTTCGTGCCGCAAGATTTCGATGGCAACGCGGACGTCGAAGCGGCCGCGCTCGGCCTCGGCCTCGCGCATGACGTACGTTTGAAACGGCGTGAAATAATGCGACAGGCGGGCCATGGCCCCCGACATCATCCCCGTATGCTTCAGCTCGGCGAGCAGAAAATCGATCGCCAGCGGCAGGCGGGTCGTCGATAGGATCTCCTGCTTGATATGGTCGAGCAGTTCCTGCACGGGCGTATCTTCCTCCAGCCGCTCGCTGAGCGTGCGGAAGAGGTGGGCCTGTTCGATGTATTCTTCGCGGTCGAGCAAGGGAGGGGCTAGGGCTAGGGGTTAGGGCGAGGGCTGAGAACTGCGACGGAGAGACAGAGAGACGCAGCGAAGGAGAGACAGACTTTGGATTTCGTACTCTCCGTCCCTCCGTCTTCCCTCCCTCTGTCTCTCCGTCACTCCGTCACTCCCTCTCGCTATAATATCAAGGTCGCAACCTATCCACATAAGGCCGAAATGTCCGACTTCTCCACCGTTCAAGCCGCCGTGGACGCCATCGCCGCCGGCGAAGTGATCATCGTTGTCGATGCCGAAGATCGCGAAAACGAAGGCGATTTTATCTGCTCCGCCGAAAAGGCGG
The DNA here is from genome assembly GCA_022614795.1 of Planctomycetaceae bacterium. Lineage (GTDB taxonomy): Bacteria > Planctomycetota > Planctomycetia > Pirellulales > Pirellulaceae > CAYLLN01. The sequence continues at coordinate 1,446 of JAKEHX010000115.1, forward strand.
CCCCCGAGGCCATCAATTTCGTGATCGGCGGGCGCGGGCAATTCTGTGCCCCGCTCTTGCCGGAAGTTGCCCGCCGCCTGAATCTGGTGCCTGTTGTCGAAACCAACACGGCCCCGCTGGGGACCGGCTTTCTCACGCCGATCGACCATCGCTCCGGCAAGACGGGCATTACCGCCGAGGAACGCTGCCGCACGGTCCGCGCGATGGCCGATCCGGCGAGTACTCCGGGCGATTTCGTCCGGCCTGGTCACGTGCATCCTCTTTTAGCAAAGGAAGGGGGCGTCCTTCGCCGTGCTGGGCACACGGAGGCCACGGTCGATTTGTGCCGCATGGCCGGATTGGCGCCGGTGGGGGTGCTATGCGAAATCCTCGACGACCGCGGCAACCGCGCCACGCGCGATCAACTCCTCTCGATCGCCGCCCGCCACAACCTCAAGATCATCTCGATTGAACAGCTCATTGCCTATCGCCGCGTCAGCGAGAAGCTCGTCAGCCGCATCGCCCAAGCCAGCATTCCCACGCGCGAATATGGCGAGTTCACGATCATCCCCTACGAAGTGAAATTCGAGCCGCAGCAGCAGCCGTTTGCGCTAGTGAAAGGAGAGCCTGACAAGGCCGAAGCTCCCCTGGTGCGCATGCATTCATCGTGTTTCACGGGCGACGTACTGAACTCGCTCCGCTGCGACTGCGGCAGCCAGCTGCAAATGGCCTTGGAGATGATCAACGGGGCCGGCTGTGGCGTGCTCGTCTATCTGCCGCAGGAGGGCCGCGGCATTGGACTCGTCGAGAAGATCAAGGCCTACGAGCTTCAGGAGCGCGGCCTGGACACGGTCGAAGCCAACCAGGCCCTCGGCTTCAAGGCCGACATGCGCGATTATGGCGTGGGCATTCAGATTCTCAAGGACCTCGGCCTCCGCAAGGTCCGCCTGCTCACGAACAATCCCAAAAAGATCGACGCCTTCATCTACGACGGATTCGACCTCCAAGTCGTCGATCAGGTGCCGATCGTCGCGCCTTCCAATCCGCACAACGCGCGGTATCTCTCGACGAAGCGCGAAAAGCTCGGCCATAAGCTCCCGGCCGGGTAGCGGATTGTCTCGGGAAAGAAAGTGAGAGTAGCTTTTGGCTCGCCTGGCCGGCGATTCGATTGCGGCAGTGCTTTGGACAGACCACAATTGTGGCCATGTCCGACGTGACCCGCATTCTGTCGCAAATCGAATCGGGCGATCCGTCAGCGGCGGAGCAACTTCTGCCGCTGGTATATGACGAGCTGCGAAAGCTGGCCGCGGCCAGGCTCGCCCACGAGAATCCGGGGCAGACGCTCCAGGCGACGGCGCTGGTGCACGAGGCGTATTTGCGGCTGGTAGGGCCCGCGGGCCCCGCGGGACAGGAGCCAGGAGCCAGCGGCCAGGAACCAGCCGACCAATCTCTGGCTCCTGGCTCCCGGCTCCTGGCTCCTGGCTCCTACTCCTCCCGCGGCCATTTCTTCGCCGCCGCGGCCGAGGCGATGCGGCGCATCTTGATCGACCAGGCCCGGCGGAAAGAGAGCCTGAAACGTGGCGGAGATCGAAAGCGCCGGGACATCGACGAGGTCGAGATCGCCGCCCCCGAACCGTCGCTGGATATCCTCGCCCTCCACGCTGCCCTGGAGCGTTTCGAGCGCCTCGGCCCCGCCAAGGCGGAGCTGGTCAAGCTTCGCTACTTTGCCGGCCTGACCATCCCCCAGGCAGCCGCGGCACTCGGCATTTCGTCCACAACTGCCGACCGCCATTGGGCTTACGCTCGGGCGTGGCTGCACGCCGAGCTGGCCCGCGGAGTCTAAAGCGGCGACATTTTGCGTTTTTGTGGGGTGATTTGCCCGGCGATTCCGCATTGTTCTTGGCAGCACGCAGGACCGACGCATGACCACACCATCCCTCTCCGAAGAAGCAATTTTCCTGGCGGCACTCGACAAGGCGACTCGCCAGGAGCGGGCCGCGTACGTCGAGGGGGCCTGTGCTGGGAACGAGCCCCTCCGCTGCCGCGTGCTGGAACTGCTGGCCTCCCACGACGCGTCCCGCGGCCCGCTCGACGCGCCTCCCGAAGGTCTGAGTGCAACGATCGACACGCCATTGGAACGCCCGGGCACGCAGATCGGCCCGTACAAACTCATCGAGCAAATCGGCGAAGGGGGCATGGGCACCGTCTGGATGGCCCAGCAGTCCGAGCCGGTCAAGCGGCTGGTCGCGGTCAAGCTCATCAAGGCGGGAATGGACTCGCGGCAAGTCATCGCCCGCTTCGAGGCCGAGCGGCAGGCGCTAGCCCTGATGGACCACACCAATATCGCCCGCGTGCTGGACGCCGGCACGACCAGCGCCGGCCGGCCTTACTTCGTCATGGATCTCGTCCGCGGCGTGCCGATCACCCGCTACTGCGACGAGCACCACCTCACGCCCAAAGCGCGGCTGGAACTGTTCATGCCCGTTTGCCAGGCGATTCAGCACGCGCATCAGAAAGGCATCATCCACCGGGATCTCAAACCGTCCAACGTGCTGGTTGCCCTCTACGACGGCAAACCGGTCCCCAAAGTCATCGACTTCGGCGTGGCCAAGGCGGCTGGGCAGCCGCTCACCGAGCAGACGCTGGTCACCGGCTTTGGCAACATCGTTGGCACGCTGGAGTACATGTCGCCCGAGCAGGCCGAGATCAACCAGCTCGATATCGACACGCGGAGCGACATTTATTCGCTCGGCGTGCTGCTTTACGAGCTCCTAACCGGCAGTCCGCCCTTCAGCCGCAAGGAGTTGGAAAAGGCCGGCATGCTGGAGATGCTGCGGGTCATCCGCGAGCAGGAGCCGTCCAGGCCGAGCACGAAGCTAAGCACGGCCGAGGGCCTGCCGACCCTGGCCGCCAACCGCGGCACCGAGCCGGCGAAGCTGACGAAGCTGGTCCGCGGCGAACTGGACTGGATCGTGATGAAGGCCCTCGAAAAGGACCGCAGCCGCAGGTACGAGACCGCCACCGGACTTTCGGCCGACATTCAGCATTACCTCAACGACGAGCCCGTCATCGCCTGCCCGCCATCGGCGGGCTACCGGCTGCGGAAGTTTGTGCGGCGAAACAAGGGGCCAGTGTTGGCGGCAAGCCTCGTGGCCGTGGCTTTGATTGGCGGCATCATCGGCACGACCTGGGGGATGC
>JAKEHX010000116.1 GCA_022614795.1 Planctomycetaceae bacterium
ACTGTGCCGAGTTCCGATTGTGCGGAATATTCGGACTGAATGACATGAACAGCCGCGCAATCGCGCAAAAATGGACGCGATTGGTTTCCCGTCGGTTGTCTTGTCGTGCTTGCTCGATTTTCCCGCTGATGTAGGTTTGAGCGGCCATGTGGGCCAGTCCGTCGAGCCTGCGCTCTGCGTTATCGTTCTCCCCCATGCTCGCTTCGCCCGAAATCGCGCATTTCACCGCAGCAGGTCCTTCGGACACTGACTACGCAGAGCAGGTTACGCGCCTTTCGCTCGTGCTGCGCGAGTCGTTTGGCGTGGCCTTCAGCCTGTGGAATGCGGAGAGCGGCGAGCTGGCGTATGCCTCGGTGGAGCAGCCGGGATGCAACGACGGCATGCGCGGGCAAATGGCCCGCGCGCTGCACGGCAACTCGCCCGAATTCCTGGCGGACGAAGATGGCGTGCTGCTGTTGGGCGTTCCGTTCTCTCTGCGCCACGGCGAATCGGTCGTCGGCACTGCGGCCTTTGTGACGCGGCCACCAGCGCCCGGCCAGCGGCCAAGCGCCGCAGCGGGGCTATTGACCATCGATGAATCGCGAGCGACTGCCTGGATCGGTCAGCAGCCGGTCTGGACGCACGAGGCCCTCGTGCGGCTGGCCAGGGCGGCGCAGGCACGGTTTGCCGCCGAAATGCGCTCGCAACAGCTCGAGCGTGAAGTGGAGAATGTCTCGGACAATCTGGCCTCCACCTACGAAGAGATTTGCCTGCTGCACAGCCTGACCCAGAATCTGCGGCTGCGAAGCGACGACGAAGCGCTCTGCCGGCTGGTGCTGGGGTGCCTGCTCGATTGCGTGCCGGCCAATGCGGCGGCCATCCAGCTTTTGCCGGTCGCCAAGGACGGGCAGATTACGTACAAAGCCCGCACGACCACCGTGCTCTTCGGGACGAAGGACTGCCCGCTCGACAACGCCGAGTTCATGCGCCTCACCGAGGCGCTCGAGCTATCGCCGTCCAGCGGTCCGCGCGTCGTCAATCGCCGCTTCACGGCTGCCGACGGCTGGCCGTTTCCCGACGTGCGGCAGCTGGTCGTGGTACCCATGTCGGAAGGGGAGCGGGTCTTCGGCTGGCTCGCAATCTTCAACCACACGCGCGATCAAGAGTTCGGCACCGTCGAGGCGAGCCTGCTCAACTCGATCGGCTCGATGCTCGGCATCCACAGCTCCAACCGCGACCTCTATCGGCAGCAATCGGAATTCCTGGCAAGCGTCGTGCGGGCGTTCACGTCGGCGATCGACGCCAAAGACCCCTATACTTGCGGTCACAGCGACCGCGTCGCCCGCGTGGCCGTGCGGCTGGCCAAAGAGCTGGACTGCGATGCGGAACTCCTGCACACGCTCTACATGGCGGGCTTGTTGCACGACGTGGGCAAGATCGGCATCGACGACGCGGTGCTCCGCAAGCCGGACAAGCTCACGCAAGCCGAATTCGCGCACATCCAGGAACATCCCGAGTTGGGCTATCGCATTCTGGCCGACATTGCCCAGCTCGCCGCCGTGCTGCCGGCCGTGCTCCACCACCACGAACAGTGGGACGGCCGCGGCTACCCGACGAAGCTTGTCGCCGATCAGATCCCGCTGATCGCGCGGATCGTCGCCGTCGCCGACGCATTCGACGCCATGTCGAGCGACCGGCCCTATCGCAAGGGAATGTCAATCGAGAAGGTCAACCAGATCTTCCGGAGCGGCGCCGGCCAGCAGTGGGACCCGGAGGTCATCGCCGCGTACTTCTCGGCCTACGACGACATCGTCGAAATCGCCCGCCACGAGCGCGCCAATCTGACGCTCGACGTGGAGCAGTGGATGTAGGGCGCAGATCGTGGCCGACGCTGCCAGCGTCAGCTCGTAGCTGAATTCGCCAGAATTCAGGCCCCGAACTTTGGCAAGTTCGGCTACACATTGGCCTGCAATTGCTACCGGCCTAAAACTGGTACGAGTGCCCGCAGCCGCAGGTCTTCTTGGCCATCGGCAGGTCGAGGTGGAACCCGCGCTGCTCGAGGCCGTCGATGAAGTTGAGCGTGGCCCCTTCCAGGTACAGCTCGCTCTTCTTATCGACCACGAGATCCTCGCCGTGGAACTTGTAGCGGCTGTCCTTGGTCTCGTCGTACTGGTTGTCGAGGAACAACCGGTGCTCGTGGCCGCTGCAACCGCCGGCAACCAGCTTCACGCGCAGGAACATATCGGAAGCGGCCTGCATCGCTTCCTTGTGCTTCTTGAGTTCCGAGGCGGCCGATTCGGTCATGGTGATCGACATACTAACCCTCTCCAAAAATGGTCCGGCAATTGTCACTGTCTATATCAAAAGTATAGCAGCCGATTTGTGCGAGGAAAGGGCAATGAGTTCGGTACTGACCAGCCTCGCCAATACGCAAATCCCGCAAAAATCGCCAGGATGGCCCGCAATTACTAAACCTTCGGCTCCCAGCCCGGCCGATACTCGCGGCTCCAGAGCTGCATCGCCTGCTCGTCGCCGACGATGTGCCCGTCCTTCTCGCTAGTGGTCAGCACGCGGCCGGTGCGGTGGGCGATATTGCCCAGGTGGCACAGCAGCGTGCTCTTGTGCGCTTCGGCGATGTCGGCGGCGGGCCGTTTGCCGGTGCGGATGCAGTCGAGAAAGTTGGCGATGTGGCCGCGCTCGTCATCGTCGTTCTTGGTGGCCACCACCTCCTTGTTCTTCAGGTCAAAGATCCGATAGCCCCGGTCCTCGAAGACCAGCGTCCCCTCGGAGCCGTGGAAGCTGATGCCGAACTGCGAGCCGCCGTTGCCATACGGCGACCAGCTCAGCCCTTCCCACGTGATCGTCTTGTTGCCGGGGAAGTTGTAGCTGACCACATGCGTGTCGGGCGTTTCCTGATCGTCGTCGTGGCGATACTTGCCGCCGGACGACGTCACGCGAATCGGAAAATCGACACCCAGCCCCCAGCGGGCCAGGTCGAGCGCGTGCACGCCGTTATTGCCCAGCTCGCCGTTGCCCCAGTGCCACTTCCAATGCCAGTTGTAGTGCACCACGTTATCGACAAACGGCCGCTCCGGAGCCGGCCCTTGCCACAGCGACCAGTCGAGCCACGCCGGGACCGCCGCGGGCTTGCCCACGCCGATGCTCTGGCGGGTGTTGTTGTACCACGACCGGGCATAGTGCAGCTTTCCAATCGCTCCCTCGCGGAGCTTGCCGACGGCTTCGATCATGTTCGGCCAGCTTCGCCGCTGGCTTCCCATTTGCACGACGCGGTTGTGCTTGCGGGCCGCTTCGATGGCAAGTTCCCCCTCGCGGGCCGTGTGGCTGCACGGCTTTTCGACGTAGACGTGCTTCCCCGCCGCACAGCCCAGGATCGTCGCCGGCGCGTGCCAGTGGTTCGGGGCGGCACAGACGAGCGCGTCGAGCGACTTGTCGTCGAGAGCTTTGCGAAAATCGGCGATTCCCTGCGGCTTGCGGTTTTGTTTGGCCGCGATCGCCGACATCACCTTGTTGATCGCCCGCTCATCGACATCGCAGATGTACGCGACCTGGCAGTTCGGCTGGCCGATGAACGCATTGGCCAGCGCGCTGCCGCGGCCGTTCACCCCCATGATCGCGACCGTCAGCGTGGCGCCCGTCGATTTGGTCTCCTGAGCCGGCGACTGGCTGGCGAAATACGATCCGGTGGCCCACGCGGCTGTGGCAGCGGACGTCTTGACGAACGAGCGGCGAGTATGCGAGTTCGACATGGTTGGGCTCCAAACAAGGGCACGATGGTGATTCACCGGCGGCCAATCTAACACACGCGGCCATCGTAGGCATCACGCCGCCACCGTAGTCATCACGCTCCGCGTGATGGTCCTTCATGCGGGGTACCAGGCTGACCGCGCCGCCACATTACCGCGGCAATCGCCGACCCGAGCCAGCCGGCGAGCAAAGCGATGAGCCACTGGCCGGATGCATGAAAGTAGTTGACTGAGACCTGCTGGGCTCCAGCAAGCGTCGAATTCTTGTAATAGAACCAACCCCTGACGTCCGTCACCCAGCCGTTGTTCGATATGTAATAGTTAGCCGGCGTGCCGTTCAGGTCCAGATCCATTCCCGTCAAGAGCTCCACACGCGCTTCCGGCGGCGACTCCTTGCGCCACTGGACTTGTGCGTAGTTCAGGGCCTTGGAGCTCAGCAGGTCCGGCCCGACCACCGCGCCGAGCCACGGCCCCATCGCCAAGGCCAGGTAAGCCACCGCAAAGAGCAGCCAGCCGATCGCAGCGGCCCGCGACTCGCCTGCATGCAGCACGGCCCGCAGCGACTGCGCGACGATCATTACGGCGGTCAACGTCACCACGACGCTGAGCCACTGCGGACCCGGCCGTACCAGCGCCGCCGTCGCCAGGCCGGCAAAGGAAACCAGTGCCACCAGGCCCAAGAGCGAAAAGCGCAGGCTCATGGCTTGTCCTCCGCGTCGGCCGGCCTGGTTCGCGCAGCCTGCCGGCGGGTCATCCAGCTCGCAGCCAAGGCGCCTAGCGCCGCCGACAACCACCCACACAGCCAGTGGCCTATCACGACGAACGAACTGTGGTGTGCGACGGTGGGCACGTTCACCGTGCCGGTAATCGACCCCGTGACATTTACCAACACCGTGCCGCTGCTGTCTAAAGTGAGTGTGTTTGGGCTCACGACGTTGGCCAGCGCCAACAGTTGCTGATCCGCAGTCGCGCGGCCGAGCCACTTTGTTTCGACGTGCGCGAGGGCCTGGCTGGTCAAGAGCCACGGTCCCACGTTCACGCGGAACCACGGCCCCAGGGCAAAGAGAACGTAGAGAAAGCTGGCCAGGACCGCGCCGATCACCACGCCCCGCCGCTCGGGCCGGCTGTAGATCGCGGCCAAAACGCCCGCCAGCCAGGCGGCAATCGACACGCTCATCACAGTGCTCAGCCACCAGGCGTTGGCGTAATAGAGCGCCAAGCCACCGGTGATCAGAAACAAGACTCCGATCCCAACCCATACAAGCACACGGCGGCTGGGTTTCATCGCTGGCACTCCTCTCGTTATGCCCGCCGGCTGACTACAATTGTCGCTTTCGTACGCTCTCCAGCAACCTGTTGTTACGTCCGCGAGGCCCCTTTGTTCGATCTGATTCTCACCGGCGGCACCGTCATTGATGGCACCGGCGCGCCGCCAGTTGCCGCGGATGTCGCCATCGAAGGGGACCGCCTCGCCGCCATCGGCAAGCTTTCCGGCGCTGCTGCCCGCCGCACCATCGACTGCACCGGCCGCGTCGTCGCTCCCGGACTGATCGACGTTCACAACCACAGCGACGGCTGGATGCTGGTCAACAAGCACCAGACCTGGAAAACCAGCCAGGGCTTCACGACCGAAGTCCTGATGGCCGATGGCATCAGCTATGCCCCGGTCAGTGACGACAACTGGCGGCAGTGGCTGTACTATCTCCGCTCGCTCAACGGCCTGAAAGTGTTGCGCTATACTGGCTGGCGCTCGCTCGACGACTACATGAACCTCCTCGATGGCAAGGGCGCACAAAACGCGGCGATGCACGTGCCGTATGCCAACGTCCGGGCCCTGGCGTGCGGCTTTGGGCGGACGCTTCCTCCCGACGATTTCCAGATGCGGCAGATCCGCGAGGAAATCCGCCGCGGCATGGAAGCAGGCGCGGTCGGCCTTTCGACCGGCCTGGACTACATCGAGCAGCATCACGCCACGACCGACGAGCTGGTCAACGCCTGCACTGCCGTTGTCCCGTTTGGCGGTTTGTATGTCACCCATGTCCGCTACAAGCTGGGCCTCGTCCCGGCTTTGCGCGAAGCGATCGAAATCGGTCGCCGCTCGGGCGTGAAGGTCCATATTTCGCACCTCAAAGGTTCCACCGAAGCGGAAGTGCAAGAGGTTCTGGCTCTGCTCGACACGGCCCGCCGCGAGGTCGATCTGTCGTTCGACGTTTATCCCTATCAGCGCGGCTCGACGATGCTCAACTTCCTCTTGCCCTACGAGGTCTGGGCCGATGGGCCGCTGGGCGTGCTGGCCAAGCTCGACCGGCCGGAGATTCGCGCCCGATTCCGGGCCGGCCTCGACGCGCTGGCGGTTCCGCTCGATCAAATCACCATTGCCTGGTGCAACTATGCCGACGGACTTGAATACAAGGATGTCACTCTGGACATCCTGGCTGAGGTCTTCAGCAAACCGATCGAGGAGGCCCTGATCGATCTGCTCATTGATTCCAACCTCGGCACACTCATGGTCGTCGGCCCGTTGGACAAGGACCATCTCGTCGAGCCGCTGATCCAGCACGACCTGGCCATCCTCGGCAGCGACGGAATCTATTACCCCGCCGGCCACGTCCACCCCCGCGTCTTCGGCTCGGCCGGCCGCTGGCTGGGACCGCTCGTCCGCGATCGCAAAGTGCAGCCGCTGGAGGCGGCCGTTCACAAGGCCAGCGGCAAATCGGCCGCTCGTTTCGGCCTGACCGATCGGGGCGTTATCCGCCAGGGCGCCTTCGCCGATCTCATCGTTTTCGATCCAGCCAGAGTCGCCGACCTGGCCACTTACTATCAGCCAGAGCAGGAATCGGTCGGCGTCGAAACGGTCATCGTCAACGGACAACCAATTGTCGAACAAGGCCGTCCGCTGGAATGGCCTGCTGGCCAGCAGCCTGCTGGCAAGTTGCCGGGCCGGCGATTGCGCGCCTCTCATCCCCGCGAGTAGATCACCGCTTCACCGCGGCTGAAGTCATGCATCGTGACGATGCCTACCAGAGCTTCGGCGATCTTCCGGCCCCCCAAATGCGACGGCTCGATCGGCGACAGCGGCGAATAGTCGGCCGGCTCGTTGCACAATAGCCGCAGGTCCAGCACCGGAATGCCGGCGGCGATTGCTTCCCGCAAGATCACATCATTAAAAAGCGTCAGTGTGGCGACGGCATCGCGATCGAGTCCGGGAATCGCGTCGTAGATCGTGCAAACCAGCGTCGGCAATCGGCTGTCGAGAACCGCAGCCAGCATCTGGCGATACTCGCGGCGAAAGTCGGCCTGGATGTCGGCCATCTCATGCAGCACGGCCGACACGCTGTGGGCCGGTTGTCCGAGAATGCCGCTGGCAATGAGTGCGTTGTTGCCCCCCGTGCTGATCGCCAAGTGCGTGGCATCGGCAGGCAATTGTTCGAGGTGCCGCACCACGTCGATCGCGATGTTTCCATCCACGGCCAACAGCGTCGCTCGCCACTCGCGTGGCAGCGCGGCACGCACCTGCTCGATCAACGACGGATGGCCCGGTACATAGACCGCGTTGTCGAAGATCGAGTCGCCGAGGAGGACGAGGTGTGCCACGTGCGAATGCCTGTCAGCGGCCCGCGACTTTTAATGCCGTGCGATTTGTTAGCCGACACGGGACATTTCCACGCGGGTTCGCGAAAATCCGTGCTCTTTCGCGCCAAACTCCAAGCCGGGCAACGACTTGCACGACGTTTCCATGGATTACGCCGCTATGGAAATGTCGCACGCGAGAATTGTCGCGTTTTCCCGCGTCCAATCACCGCGCACATTTCCATTTCGGTGCAAATCGGGGGTTTCTGGAAATGTTCCTGGCTACTGACCACTGACCAAACCCTGGTTGACACCGATTTCCGCCATTTTTCGGCCAATTTCAGCCCTAACCCTAAGCCGAACAACGACTTACTTCTGGTTGACAGGTTTTCGCATTTCCTGTCCACCTGCGCTCGCCATATCCGCGTGTTTTCCGGTGTCGATCGCCCTCTCTGGTTGACACCAGGGGCGAAATTGGGGATGTGCTGTCAACCACAGGTTGATCTCCGCCGTCTTAGTGGACGTTTCTAACTCTACCAATTTGAGAAAGAGCAGTTACGACATGACACATATTGCGCTCATGCCAATATGTATAGACGCGCGAGCTGCCCCATTTGTTTCCCGGAAAATCGCCAACTGGACGATTTTTCACAAAATAGTTGCAAGTCATTGCCAGATTTCGACTTACAGCGAAGTCTAGCCCATGCCCGCTCGCCGGACGACTTCCACGTTGTGCAGCACAAAGGCGTCGGCTACGTCGGGCGAATTGGCCAATGCCAGGGCGATCCCCTTGGCCCGTGACAAATCCTGATGCTCGCTGTGGAACCGCAGCGGGCTGGCTCCCGTGTCACGCAGCGTAAAAACGACCACGGCACTGGGCCCTGCCGGGCCGTTGGCGCCCTGTTTTCCCGCTGGTTTGGCGGCTTTGGCGGCTTTCGCGAGCTTCGCCGGTTTCGGTGCCCTTTTTGGAACAGGTCGCTTTTTGGCCATGGTGCATTCCCCTTTTCTTCACCATTCTAATTGGTGGACGGCGAAAGGGGAGCACTGACGCAGAAAACGTACAATCAGCCAAATGGACCCAAATTCGTAGGAATCGCCGACCGTCCCACGCTTGCCTACCTGACCGCCGCGACCTTTTCCTTGAGCTGCTTCTCTTCCAGGCCGTAAAGCGCCGTCAGCCGCACCAGACCTGGGTTCCTGATCTGAAGCTTGGCATAGCAGCGGTCCTTGTCGATCCAAACCGTGGCCAGCTCGATCGATTCTCTGCCGAAAGACGCCGGCTTCCAGGATTTAGCTGCCCGGTCCTCGATCAAAAAGAGCACCCGCCGGTTGGCGCCAATCGTCGCAGCTGCGCCACCATCCCCGTCGGGAGCACCAGGGTCGGTGAGCTTGCGGGTCCTTGCCGGCCGTGAACGGGACCTTGTCGCCGGCCACGAGGCCGCCGCGCCAGCTCTCCAGGACCGTCCCCGTCTCGTCCACGACAACGACGTGAGTGGCCTTTTCGCTGGCATAGACCAGATCAAAGGCCAACTCAATCCGGGCCGCGTCTGCCGCGGTCATCAGGCCGAGGGTCGCCAGCAGCACGAAGATGGAACCGGCGCGAATCAATGGACGCATTTCCGCCCTCCGCCGTTAGCACAAAACACCGCGTCGGTATAAGACGGCCAGCCCGGCGGGTTGGATTCTTGAACGTCGCTAGCTCGGGAGTAATCCGATGCGTTGAGTCCCGGCTACGGGACTTTGCCCCCAAAGGCCCGCCGTTTAGGGCGGGCTTGGCCTCAAGGATTTACCTACGCTGATGCCGCCGGCGTCGCCAGCGCCGATCAGCCACGACCTGCAACTCATCATGATAGATGATCTGACCGGGTGCCCACGAGCGGATGAAGCGCACCGGAACTCCGTCTTCGCGCAGCAACACGGCCAGCTCCCACATCTTGTCAAGCACCATTCCTGCATCGCTGCGGAACCAGCAAACCGCCGTGCTCGGCAGGTCGCGGCGGCGAAATGGCGGAACCGGCAAGGAATCGTTGAACCATTCCAACGCGCGATCGAGTTCGTCCTGGAGCCAGTCTGGCGTATCGCGGCAGCACTCTTCGTGAACTCCAAAGCGAAAGAGGCCCGTCAACGAGCGCGGATCGTCATGGTCGGTGCCGACAACAAACCTCAAGTAGGGGCGCGCAGAGCGCGGAATGGAACCAATGTCGGACATGGCGGCACGTGGGACACATTGGTTCGTGTGGGAAAGCGATTGCGTTGTTGATTGCGGTGCATTTCGCGTTGGTGATGCACCCAACGAAAA
>JAKEHX010000117.1 GCA_022614795.1 Planctomycetaceae bacterium
GCATGGTTCCGGCGGCGGCTCGTCGGGCGGCTACGGCTCCAGCGGTGGCTGGGGCGGCTCGTCCGGCGGCGGTTGGGGCGGCTCGTCCGGCGGCGGCTCGGGTTCCAGCGGCGGATGGGGCGGCTCTTCGGGCGGCGGTTGGGGCGGTTGGCACGGTCGCCACCATCATCGCCGGCACGGCGGTTGGGGTTCCCATGGCGGTTGGGGCGGGTCGTCCGGCGGCGGTTATGGCTCAAGCGGCGGCTGGGGCGGCAGCTCCGGCGGCTCCACGGGCGGCGGCTCCTACTTCTATGCTCCTGAAGTCGAAGGCAAGGTGATCGATCCTTCGGTCGTTCCCATGACACCCGCGCCGGCGCCGGCTCCGGGCGCCGAGACTTCGATCCGCCGCGCCGATGGCATGCTCGCCGTCAGCGTTCCCAGCGATGCGAAAATCTATGTCAACGGCCAGTCCACGACCAGCACCGGCGCCGAGCGGCAATATGTCTCGCGCGATTTGCAGACCGGCTTCAACTATACCTATGAGGTGAAAGCCGAAGTCGTCCGCGACGGCAAGACGATCGAGCAGAAAAAGTCGATCAACTTGCGAGCCGGTCAGACGGCGGAGCTGGCCTTTGACTTCCCTGCTGCGGACACGATTGAGACGGCGCTGACAGTCAACGTGCCGGCCGACGCCAAGGTCTATCTGTCCGGCAACGAAACGAAGGCCACGGGCGAGAAGCGCGTCTTCCGCACCACGGGCCTGGCTGGCGGCAAGGCGTGGGACAACTACATCGTCCGCGTCGAGTTCGAGCAGGACGGCCAGACCGTTACCCAGGAGAAGACGATCTCGCTCAAGGCCGGCGAGTCGCAAGAGCTGACCTTCCCCACGGAGGTCGAGAAGGTCGCGGCTCGGTAGGCCCATCGTAGTAGGCACACTCCGTGTGCCGTCGAGCTTGAGTTCGCCATTACGGCACACGGAGTGTGTCTACAACTAGCAAAACCTCGGTCCGGTTCTGCCGGATCGAGGGTTTTTGCTTGGCACGCCGATCCGCTCGCTGATGCCCGAATTGCTTGCCCAGGCGGCAAGCTCGGGCCGATAACCAGGGACATGACGACTCGCAAAGCCTCCGCGCCAAAGGATGCGCGGAAAGCCGAGCCGCAGGATGCACAAGCCGATTCGCCCCCGCCTGCCGGCGCTTGGTCGCCGTGGCTGAAGTGGGTGGCCAGCGCACTAATCGCGTTTCACCTCACGGCGGTGTTCTGGGGGCCGCTCGCTTTCGCTTGCGCCGGTTCGCCGCTGACCGACAGCGTGTTTAGCGTGCTGCGTCCGTACATCCAAGGGATGTATTTGAACCACGGATACTCCTTCTTTGCGCCCAATGTCGGCTCAAGCCAGCTCTTACGATACAAGATCGAATTCACCGACGGCCGCGAGCCCGTCGTGGGAATGATCCCCAATCTGTCGACCGAGCGGCCGCGGCTCCTCTATCATCGGCACTTCATGTTGACCGAGGCGCTCTCGAATCGCTTTGTGCCGCCCCAGCCGCCGCCCGAACCGACGCCCCCTCCGCTGACCGCGACCGCCGGAGAGCGAAACTTGTACCGTTTTGAGCAGCTGGCTTATCAGCGGGCCCTGACCGGGTGGAAGCACGAGCGCCGGCAATACGAGGCGATGCGGCAATCGTTCGAGCAGCACCTCCTCGCCGTGCACGGCGGATCGAAAGTCACGCTGACCCGCGTCGAGCACCGGCCGGCGACGCCGCCTGAAGTGCAGCACGCTCTGCGGCGGCTCGACGCGCCCGACTCGTACCTCGATCTGCCGGAAACCGCGCCGCCTGAACCCGTCCGGCCGGAGCCCCGCCCATGAACGCCGCGCTGTCCGCCGCGCTCGATTGGCTGCGCGGCGCCCTCCGGGCGTGGGACCGCTTCTGGTTCACGCCCGCAGAGCCGCATACGCTTGCCCTGGTGCGGATACTGGGCGGGGCGATGCTGTTCTACACGCACCTCGTGTGGACAATCAACCTCGAAGCGTTTCTCGGTCCGCACGCTTGGTTGACCCGTGACACCGTCGCCCTGATGAACCAGACTCCCGACGGGAGCATCTACGCCTGGAGCTACCTCGCCTGGACCGATTCGCCCGCCGTGATCTGGACGCTGCACATCGCGGCGCTCATCGTGCTGGCAATGCTGACCGTGGGCCTTTTCACCCGCATCACGTCGATCCTCGCATTTGTGATCACGCTTTCGTACTGCCACCGGCTGACTGGATCGCTATTCGGCCTGGATCAGATCAATGCCTTCATCGCGACGTATTTAATGCTTGGTCCGGCAGGCGCTGTCTGGTCGGTCGATCGCTGGCTGGCCGCACGCCGCGGCGAAACGGCCCCGCCCTCGCCGGCCGTCAGCACCAACATCGCCGTCCGCTTGCTCCAGGTGCACATGTGCGTGATCTACCTGTTCGGCGGCATCAGCAAGATGCGCGGCGATGCGTGGTGGGACGGTAGCGCCCTGTGGTTCGGGCTGGCCAACCTGGAATATCAATCGCTCGACATGACCTGGACGGTACATGCGCCGTGGCTCTTGGCCCTGCTGACGCACATCACCGTCTTTTGGGAAGCGTTCTATTGCTTCTTAATCTGGCCGAAACTGACGCGGCCGATTTGCTTGGCGCTGGCCGTTGGAGTGCACCTGGGCATTGGCCTGTGCTTGGGCATGTGGACGTTTGGACTGGTGATGCTCATCGGCAACCTAGCCTTCGTTTCGCCAGAGACCGTGCGGGCGGTCGTCACCTGGCTCTGCCGGCCGTTTAGTCACTGGCATGCCCCGCGCCACGACTTGCCGACCGAAGTGATTCGCAGCGTGCCGCGGGGAACGTAGTAGCGGAAGTCGCCAGACTTCCGACTTAATCCGCGGGCGCAGACCTGAATTCTGGCGAATTCAGCTACCGCACCTTCTCGCTGAGCGGCACGTCGCGGAACTTGCTGTGGCACGCGGTGCACGACTGCGATACGGCGGTGAACGATTTGGCGATGGCCTCAGGCGGCGATCCCGGGCTGCCGGCTTTGAGCCATGCCCGCAGCGATGCCTCGAGCGATTCCGCGTCCCGCTCGCCAGCCTGCATGATCTGCTGGAATTCAAGCGGCTGCCGCTGCACCTCAGCGGTCCTCAGGAGCTCGTGGTAATGCTCTTTCAGCAGGAGCGCCTCGTGAGCCGGGTCAAGGTCGGGCTGTTTGGCAAGCCGCTTCCAGCCGCCGGCCGCGAGAGCCTCGAGATGATCGTGCGTGTGCTCGATCTCGACCATCGCGTCGGCAATGGGCGGCAGCCTGGCCATTTCGGGAAACTCAGCCTTCACGAGATCCAGCACTTTGTCATCCAGTCGCCGCGCCGCTAGGGCCGATTGATAGAGCCCGCGGTAGTTCTCGCTCGTTCCCGCGGTCTTGAGTACGGCCAGGGCCGCCTCGGGCCGGAGGAATCCGACGGCGACGCACGCCACCGCCGCTGCGGCCGGGCTGCGATGGTGGCCATGATGGCAATGGATGTAGATCGGTCCGGGAAGGTCGCGGACTGCCTTGGCCAGTTCCTTGGCCCGCTCGTCTGGCACGCCGTCGTAGCCGTGCGGCAGATGCACATACGTTAGGCCGTACTTTTTCGCCAGCTCCACATCAGGCCGCGCGCCATCGACGCTGATGATCGTCCGAACGCCGAGCGACTTCAGTGCCGCGAAGGCTGCTTCCCCCGCGGGCTGGCCGCCGGAGATGACCTTGTCGGCCACGCGATAGGCGTTGGGCAAGTGCTCGCTGTCGATCCGCTGCGGTCCATTGGGCTCTGCGCCACAGACGGCGCTGGTCGCGCGCAGCACCAGCACACCCAAGCAAGTCAGCACCAAACCCAAGGGCCGCAACATCATCGCCTCACTTAAGACATATTGTCTCGTATGGCGCGGCCGGGGTCAACTTGCCCTAGGGCTGCGGAATGACTTCGACAAGGTCGGCGCGTGCGCCAACGATCGCTGCGGTTGGAATCGACGCGTCGAATGTCGCCAGTTTACCGCCATTTCGTTCCGCCAGTCCTGCCAGATACACATCCGTAATCTGCTGGTGTCCTTGCAGTCGCGAGAGGTCGAATCGGCCACGGTCCATGAGTGAAAGTTCATCGGGCCAAAAGACATGGCCGGGGCCGGCGCAGAAACTGCGCAGTCGCGCATTGGCCTCCTCAGGAGTTGCAATGGCAGTTGGATAGGCCGGATTGCTTACCACTCGAATGAAGCCGTTCTCCGTGATGGGACAGGTTGCCCACGAGGCCATTGCGGACGAGGCAAACCACCGGTGCGCCGCCTCATGATGCACGTGAGCCGAATCGAACAGTGCTACCAGCACGTTGACGTCGAGGAGGTACGTCACGGTTCAGCGTCGCGAAGCTTGTTGACTAACTCGAGATCCGGCGCAAACCCGTTCGTGCGCGGCAGCAGCGGCACGCCATTTCGGACCACTTGCGCTCGACTCGGCGTCGGCGTTGCCTCACGTGGCATGATCGGTTCGATGTTGACTTCCGTTCCGTCAGGTAGCCAAACGCCCGGAGGCAACATTACCGTATCGCCGCGCACTTTGCCTCGATAGATCATAAGCCGCTCCTTGGAGTGCTACCTAATTATAGCCGATTACCGACCGGCAGGATGCCTTCGAACTTGCAGTCGTCGCCTGACGAGACGGCTCTACAACCACCCTTCCCGCCCATACCAATCGATCGTCTCCTGAAGCCGGTCGGCGAGCGGCTTGGGGGGCGAAAAGCCCAGGTCGCGCTCGACCGCGGCGGTGGAGCAGGTCCAGCTTCCGGCCAGCGCCTCGCGCAGCTTGTCGAAGCTGACGTCGTCCGGCCGGCCACGCAAATGACCCACGACTTCGCTCACTCCGGCCACGCACCAGGCCAGCGGGCTGGCGATGGGAATCACCGGGGCTAGCGGCCGATTGAGCATCGGCCGCACCAACCGCCCCAGCTCCGCGTAGCTGGGGTATTCGCCCATCACCGCAAAGTAGCAGCCCAATCCGGGCGAGCCGTTTTCATGGGCTGGCAGCCGCGAACCTTGCTCCGCGGCGCGAATCAGAATCTCGACCAAATCGGCCACGTGGATGAGTGAAAGCGGCGGCGGCGCCAGGCCCGGCGAGGGATGAAACCGAAACATGCGGATGGTTCGAAACAACTTGGCAAACGCGGGGTCGCGCGGGCCAAAGACGATGCCCGGGCGGACGATGGTCGTTGGCACGCTCCCCGAATACCGAGCCGCGGCCAGTTCCCCCGCGAGCTTGCTGCGGCCATAAGTTGAAATTGGCGCCGGCGAATCCCCTTCGACTCGAATCTGTCCTTTTGCGGCTGGTCCGGATGCGGCGATTGACGACACAACCACCAGGCGCGGCGGCTGGGACTGTTCCGCACACGCCCGCGATACCGACGCGCATCCCGCTTCATTCACGCGGAACATCTCGGCTTCGGTCAGCGATTTGGTGCAGCCGGCGAGATGATAGACAACGCTGACGCCATCCAGCGCGGCATTCAAACATTCCGGCCGCCCTAGATCGCCCAGGGCGATCTGAGCCCCGCAGTCGCGAAGCACATGAGCCCGGTCGGGCGAACGGACGAGGCAGCGGACCGTCAGGCCGCGGCTGGCAAGCGTCTCGACCAGGTGCGAACCGATGAAACCGGTTCCGCCGGTGACCAGTGCAAGGGGCATACACCGAGTGTGCAAAACAATGGACGTCTGAAATTCACAGTAGTCAGGTGCGGCGTTGATGGAAAGGGCTAATTGTGTGCCCTCGTCGTTGAATTGGCCGCCGTCAAATCGATGTCTTGCAGCTCCAGCAGAATGAGCGCCCGCTCACCCTCCACGCGCCGGGTCGAAAGGCGCAGCCGCTTGGGCCCGACGTCGCGAAACTCGTGGCGCAGCTCGAATCCCTCGATATCGCGGCCGCGGGTGAGGGCCTGCTCCAAAGCCGCTCGCAGGTCCGCGTCTTGCCAGGCCTGGCCGTCTAGTTCAAAGAGACTCCGGCCTTCGACAGTTTCCCGCTGCACGCGGAACAGCTCGGTGAATGCGGAGTTGACGGTTCGAATCCGCAACTGCTCGTCGAGCACAGCGAGGGGATGGCGGATAGCCGCCAGAACGGCCTCCGCATAGACGCGGGCTTCGCGGGCCTGGTTTTCATTCCGCCGGGCCTCGTCGACGTCCAGCAGCACGAGAAGAGCCCCGTCGATCCGGTTATCGACGTTCTCATAAGGCCGGATGGTCAGCGAGAACATCCGTCCCTGGGCGTCCTCGACCTCGCGCTGCTCGACCGAGACCGAGTCGATGACCTGACCGATCAGCTTCTCGAGGTCGGGGCAATTGATGTTGGGCTTGATGTGGCTGATCGGGCGTCCGATGTCGCCCGGAATCAGGTTGAGCACCCGCTCGGCCATCGGCGTGAAGCGGCGAATCCGCAGGTCGCCGGCCACGATCACAATCGCGATCTGCACGCCATGCAGCAGGTTGATCAGGTCGCTGTTGGTCCGCGCCAATTCGTCGTTGCGGCTGTGAAGCTCTTCATTGAGGGTGTTGAGCTCCTCATTAGTGCTCTGTAACTCTTCCTTCGCGGTGTCCAGCTCCTCGTTCGTGCTTTGCAGCTCTTCGTTGCTCGACAGGATCTCCTCGTTGGCCGATTGCAGCTCTTCATTGGCGGCCTCCAGGTCCTGAATGATCGATTGGAGATACTCGCGGCTGGCGATCAGCTCCTTTTGCAGGCGCTGGACATCGCCTTGCAATTCGTCCGTGTCGGGCTTGCGCGGCTTTCGGCCGCGGTGAACTTTGAGCACAGGGGCGGGCACCGGAGTAACAACGTCGCGGAACAGGATCAAGTAATGCCGCCCCTCGCCCGGCGAGGAGAGCGGAATGACCTCGATCGTTGCGGTTACGAAATCGCCGTTGGTCTTGACGCGCAGTCCTTCGCGGCGGACCGCCGCATCCTTCTGCTTCGCGTTCTGGATGGCCGTCCGCAACCCGTGCAAGAGCCCCTCGCGGCACATCTTCAGCAGGTTCAGGCTGGCGTCGCCCGGCGCCGGCTCGAGGGAGCGGCCGGTCTGCCCGCGGAATTGAATGATCCGCAAGTCGTCGTTCACGATCACTCCGGGCGGCGAATAGCGGTCCAGAACGAGACGGTTGGCCTCGTTCTGCACGCTCGTTCCGCTCCGGAGATCCTCGCCGCCGTGGGCGTCGCGGCCCGCCGCGGGCCGGGCAAAGGGGACGGAAAAATGCATATCGGCCGGCGTTTCGATCTGCTTCCTGCGATAAACGCGGTGCTTCTTGTCCGCCATGGAAAAGAGGTCGGTCCAGGGACCGATCGTTTCCGCGCTGCCCAGCACCAAAAAGCCCGTCGGTTTGAGCGCGAAGTGAAACACCCTGATCAGCCGGTTCTGTACCGCCTGGCCCAGGTAGATGAGCACGTTCCGGCAGAGAATCAAATCGAGCTTTGAGAACGGCGGATCGCGCGTCAGGTCCTGCCGGGCGAAGACGCACAAGTCGCGGACTGGCTTGTTGATCCGATAGCTGCCATCGACCTTGGTGAAGAACCGCCTCAGCCGCTCCTCGGACAGGTCTTCGGCGGCCGTGGGCGGATACACGCCTGCACGGGCCTGCTCGACGGCCGGTTCGCTGATGTCGGTGGCGAATATCTGCACGGGAACGTCGTCCCCCCGCTGGTCGAGACATTCCACCAGCGCCATGGCTACGGAGTACGGCTCTTCGCCGGTCGAACAGGCCGGCACCCAAATTCGCAGCGGGGCTTCCGGCTGCCGCGCCTCGAGCAAGCTGGGAAAAACCTCCTTGGCCAACAGGTCGAACGATTCCGGTTCGCGAAAAAAGCGCGTCACATGAATCAAGATATCGTGGGACAGTTGCTGGACTTCCGCGGGGTTGTTTTGCAGGTATCTGACATATTCATCGGCCGTTCGCAGCTTGTGCATCGCCAGGCGCCGCTGGATGCGGCGCTGCACGGTCGGCAGCTTGTACTGCGAAAAATCGATGCCACTAGTAGCGCGTAACAATAGGAAGATCCGCTCCAGGTACTTGGAAGAAAGCTGCAACGAGTCGTCGGGCGGCGGGGAGGGGACAACGCCGAGCGGACGCCTTCCGGCCAGCCGGACCAGCTCATCCGCAATGTCGTGCGGCGTTAGCACCAGATCGGCGCAGCCGCTGGCCAGAGCTGCGCGCGGCATGCCGTCCTGCCTGGCCGATTCGGGATCCTGGACCAGCACGGTCCCGCCGGCCGCCTTGATTGCCCGCACGCCATCCACGCCGTCGCTTCCCGTGCCCGACAGAATTACGCCCACGGCATCGCCCCCCAGCTCCCGGGCGAGCGATTGAAAAAAGCCGTCGATGGGCGTGTATTGCGTGCGGTCGAGCGGCCGCGGATGCAGAATCAGGCGCATCCCGCGCAGCTCCAGGCTGCGATTCGGCGGAATGACGTATACATGGTCCGGCTCGACCAGCGTGTCCTCTGCCAGTTGCACCAAGGGGAGCCTGGCAACCGGCGCCAGCAGGGATGCGAGCGAACTTTCGTGGTGCGGCGCGAGGTGCTGCACCAGGACCAGCGCCAGCCCCGTCCCTTGGGGCAAGGCGCGGAGCACCTCCGAAAACGCTTCCAGCCCGCCTGCCGATGCCCCCACGCCCACAATGACCCGCAGGGGGCGGGATTCGGGCGGCAGCTCCATTTCCTTTGCCGCTGCTGGGGCCTCCCTGCTCGCCCTGGGGGCTGGCTTGTCGGCGCGTCGTACTTTCTTTTTGGCCATGGTCAAACGTCCTGAAACGGACTTTGCACGGCTTGGCCAGCAGCGTCGTCCGCCACCACGCCATTTTGCCCGAGGACTTGTCGGTCACTTATGCTGCATAGCCGCAAGAATTTTCATTTCCTCGCATTCTCCGTCGTAAATCGTGTTGCCACAATGCTTTGCGACGTTACGTGGCAAGGGGACGCCCTTTGATCCGCACGTCCAGCGCAAGACTGGCAGTGCCGCGACCAACCTAACTAGTGTGCAAATAGTGTGCCAAATACTGTACATATTGTTCGCGACGGTCTCGCGGCAAATCTCCACCGTCTCGCCGTAATGCTACATAAAGTAGCGATCGATCCGGCGGCACATGCAAACGTAAGAAGCAGCGCGATAGACAGGAGCCGAGAGCCAGCCAATGGCAAGTGAGTTAGGCCAATACCGCCTGCACGACGTGCCCGCTCACGTCGGTCAGGCGAAAGTCGCGGCCTTGCCACCGGTAGGTGAACCGCTCGTGGTCGATGCCGAGGAGGTAGAGGAGCGTGGCGTG
This sequence comes from Planctomycetaceae bacterium, assembly GCA_022614795.1. Classification (GTDB taxonomy): domain Bacteria; phylum Planctomycetota; class Planctomycetia; order Pirellulales; family Pirellulaceae; genus CAYLLN01. Next base: position 9,320 of record JAKEHX010000117.1, read on the forward strand.
CAGGTCGTGGACTTCGACGATGTTTTCCACGGCGTTGTAGCCCAACTCGTCGGTTGCCCCGTAGCTGATGCCCCCCTTGATGCCGCCGCCGGCCAGCCATACCGAAAAACCCTTCATGTGATGGTCGCGGCCGTTCCCCTGGGCCATCGGCGTGCGGCCGAATTCGCCCGTCCAGACGATCAGCGTATCGTGCAGCATGCCCCGGTTCTTCAGGTCGGTGATGAGCGCGGCGCAGGCCTGATCGACCTCTTTCGCCGTACCGGCCATGTGCTCCTTGATGCCGCCGTGATGGTCCCAGTCGCGGTGGTAGAGCTGAATGAACCGCACTCCCCGCTCGGCCAGTCGGCGCGCCAGGAGGCAATTGGCCGCGAACGTGCCGTCGGCTCCCGCGGTGCCGTAGAGGTCGAGCACACTTTGCGGCTCGTCCTTGATGTCGACCAGCTCGGGAACGCTGGTCTGCATGCGGAAGGCGAGTTCGTACTGGGCGATCCGGGTGGCGATTTCTGGGTCGTTGGCCGCGTCCGCTTCCAGCCGATTGAGCTTGCCGACGGCATCCACGACTTCCTGCTGCTGGCCGAGCGACACGCCGGCCGGCCGCGTCACATAGAGCACCGCCTCGCCCTTAGACCGCAATTCAACGCCCTGGTATTTGCTCGGCAGAAAGCCCGCGCTCCACTGCCGGCTGGCGATCGGCTGCGACTGGCCGAACTTGCCGGTCGAGGTCAGCACGCAAAAGCCGGGGAGATTGTCGGTCTCGGCCCCCAGGCCATAGGTAAGCCAGGCCCCCATGCTCGGCCGGCCCGAGATCGTGGTGCCGGCGTTCATGAACGTGTGAGCCGGGTCGTGGTTGATCGCCTGCGTGCGGAGCGAGCGGATGATGCAGATTTCATCGGCGACCGAGCCGACGTGCGGGAAAAGCTCGCAGATTTCCTGGCACGACTGGCCGTATTTTTTGAACGGGTGCTGCGGGCCAAAACACTTGAGCTGGGCCCCTTGAAGCTGGGCGATCGGCTGCCCCTTGGTGAACGACTCGGGCATCGGCTGGCCGTGCATTTCGGCCAGCTTGGGCTTATTGTCGAGCGATTCCAGGTGCGACGGGCCGCCCGCCATCGTCAGGAAGATGATCCGTTTGGCCTTGGGGGCCAGGTGCAGCGGGCTGACGACGCCGCGGCTGGCTAGTAGGCCTGCCGAATCAGCGGCGGCAGCGTCGCGCTTCAGCAGCGCCGCCAGGGCCGCCGCCCCGATGCCGCAGGCAGTGCGGCTGAGGAATGTGCGGCGAATCAATTTCTGATTTCTGATTTCTGATTTCGGATTGAACGACATGACGCTCCTATGCACCCTCATCGTCAGCGTATTGGTCGGCAAGGTCTAGAAGTCGCTTCAGGAGTAACTCGAAACCGGGCAGCAGAGGCGTTGTATAAGTTTCGCTTGCCTTGACGATTCGCTCGGCCGGATTGGCCGGCTTTTGGAAATAGACGGTCATCGTCCGCCGGAAGCGGTCGATGATCCAGTATTCCTTGGCGCCCATTTCCAGGTATTCATCGCGTTTATCCTCATAGTCGCGGAGTGCGGCCCTTTTTCCCAGCGAGACAAATTCCACCAGGATCGTGGCCTTATCGCGCCGCGACTTAATCGGCCGTCCAAAGCCGATCCACAGAGCGCGATCGACCACGCGAATACCGACCTTCGTGCGGACAGGCCTTTCCATGAGCGAGTCATCAAGGACCTTGCCGCTGGGATGACGCTGTTGATAATCCCAAAGCCAATTGCCAAGTCGTTCATTAGGGCCTTGTCCGGCATCGTCAGGTGGGGGGCTCACGACCAAAACTCCATGTATGATCTCGTAGCGATAGCCGCGTTCCCAATCGTCGATCGACTCGAATTCGTCGATCGACATCAAAATGCCGTTTAGCCCTGGATGCAGGCGCATGATGGGTCGCGAAGCATGCACTTGAGGTTCGAGTTCAGCGATACTCATGGCCATCTCCTTCTTCTCAATCCTACCCCGGCGCGTCCGGCGTGGCAGCTTGCAATCCGCGGGGAACGTCCAAGTGCGGAATGCGGAGTGCGGAATGGGCGGGCATTGATGACTTCCTCTGCCGCTAGACGTCACTCTCGTCCTCGGCGTACTGGCTGGCCAGCTCGACGATTCGCTTCAGCGGCAATTCAAAGCCAGGCAAGAGCGGCGTGGTGTAGGTTTCGCTTTCCATGACAACCCGCTCGGCCGGGTTGGCAGGCTTCTGGAAATAAACGGTCATCGTCCGTCGGAATCGGTCGATGACCCAGTATTCCTTCGCGCCCATTTCCAGGTACTCATCACGTTTTTCCTGGTAGTCCCGAAGTGCGGCACGCTTCCCTGGCGAGACGAACTCGACAAGGATGGTGGCTCGGTCCCGCTTTGAGCGGATAGAGCGGCCAAAGCCGATCCATAAGGCCCGATCGACGCGGCGGATGCCGACTTTGGTTCGGACGTCGCGCTCAAACAGCGTCTTGTCAAGAACCTTGCCCTGGGGAGTAGCCTGATAGTTTCTAAGCAAACGGCCAAGTTCGTCGTTTGCGTCGATCTCGAAGTCGCCGGGTGGTGGATTCACGACGACAACTCCATTGATCAATTCGTAGCGAAACCGGGGGTCACAATCCTCTTCGGTGAGTGATTCGAACTCCTCGACCGACATCAAAATGCCATTGGAGCCCGCGTGCAAGCACAGTGGCGTCTGCTCATCCGGCGGCGCGACCGGCAATTCAGCGATGCTCATGTTCTTTCTCCTTCTTCCATCCTACGCTGGATTGGCTCAGGGGGCTCGCCCCACCGCTCGCCAGCGGCTTGGCAGGCTGGAATCCTGCCCCCATTTCAATTCCTCGTGATCGTTTCATGCAGGTTGAGGAGCACGCGGCAGGCGCTGGTCCAGGCGGCCAGCTCGGCGGGGTCCAGATTGACGGGCGAAACGAGGTCGCCCACTTTCAGCAGCTTCTCGGCCGCGGATTTGTCGGCAGCAAACTCTGCCTGGTGTTTCTCCAACAAGGCCGTCAAAACTTTCACTTCCTCCGGACGCGGCGAGCGGACGAGCACCTGCCGGAAGGCAAACTCAAGCCGCTCGGGCGTCGCCGCGCCGCCTTCAGTGAGAATGCGACCGGCCAGCGCGCGGGCCGCTTCGACATACGTTGGATCATTCAGGAGCACGAGGGCCTGCTGCGGCGTGTTGCTGCGGGCCCGCTCGACCGTGCATTCCTCGCGGCTGGGGGCGTCCAACGCCGCCAGGCTCGGGTGCAGGAAGGTCCGCTGCCAATAGGTATATAGGCCCCGCCGATATTGACCCTCACCTTTGTCGTTTTCCCATTCCCGCTTGGGGAAGTTCAGATACTGCCAATAGCCGGGCGGCTGATAAGGCTTGACGCTCGGGCCGCCGATTTTGGTGACCAAGAGGCCGCTGACCGCCAGGGCGTTATCGCGGACCAGCTCGGCGTCGAGGCGGAAGCGGTCCTGCCGGCTGAAGAGGTCGTTGTTGGCGTCCTTCGCCAGGGCCTCAGCCGGCGGAATGGACGACTGCCGATAGGCCTGCGACATCAGCATCAGCTTGAGCATGTGCTTGACGTCCCAGCCGCTCTCCTGAAACTCGACGGCCAGCCAATCGAGCAGCTCCTGATTTGTGGGCAATTCTCCCCGTGAGCCGAAATCCTCGAGCGACCGCACGATGCCGCGGCCAAAGGCCATCTTCCAGAGCCGGTTGACAAAGACGCGGGCGGTGAGCGGGTTGTCGCTCCGCGTCATCCAGCGGGCCAGGTCGAGACGCGTCAGCCGCTGATTCTCGGCGGGCGTGATTCTGGCAACGAAGAACCCCGGCACCGCCGGTTCTTGAACTTCGCCCGAATCATCGAGCCAGTTGCCCCGCGGCAGAACGCGCACGATCCGGGGCTGGGCGGACATGGACACGAGCGTCGAGGGCAACGATTCGGTGAGCTTCGTCTTGTCGGCTTCCAGCTTGGCGATTTGCTCGCGGAGAGGAGCGAGTTCGGGCGCGATCAGGCGGAAATGAGCATCGAGCGCCTGCTCATCTTGCGACGAGCGGCTTTCAGCAGGAGCTTTCAGTGCGGCCGCCACAGTGGCCGGCACACCCTGGCCGGCCAGGTCCGGCTTCTCGGCCGTGGTCAGCGCCAGGCGGAAGCGGCCGATATTGTGGCCGGCAAACTGCGAATCGTGATGGAGCTTGACCACCAGCTTGATGCCTGGCCCGCCAATGGGCTCGGCAAACGTAAACACGGCCGCGTGATCGGCGGGCCTCTCGTGCCCCGCGACGGCCCAGCCGGTCTCCGCCTTGCCGTCGATCGCGCTCGCGACCGGGTAGTTGTCTTGCGAGAAATCGGCTTCTGCGCTGGTCAGCTTTACTGGCGTTGGCTTGTCGTCAGTGCCAAGAGCAGCAACCTCGATCTCAGTCAGCACGAAATTGCCGTTGGCCCGCGAGAGCCCCTTGTTTGGAAAGCTCGCATCGGTCAGCGCCTCCAGCCGCAAGCCGCGCAGACCAGCCGTTTCAGCGGGGAGAGTGAGCGTGTACGTCTCTTTCGCCGGATTGGGCCCGGAAGCAACGATGATGGTCTCGTCAACAACTGCTGCTTCCTCGCTGACGCTTCGGGTTAGTGTGGCCAGCGCCGTCTTGTTTTTTGCTTCGAACTTGGCCGGCTTGACGCTCAGCCAGGAATTTTTGCCGCTTTCGAGATCGGCTTTGGCGGCCGCTTCCCACTTTGCTCGAGCGGCGGCGAGATCCGGCGTCTTGGCTGCATATTGCTCGCGGGCTTTGGCAAGCTGCTCGTCGAACTGCTTGAGCTGCGCTTGCTGCTGGGGCAGCGCGATCTTCGTTTGATCCTGCC
>JAKEHX010000118.1 GCA_022614795.1 Planctomycetaceae bacterium
ATGGATCGCCTCCACGAGCGTGACCGAACTCCATGACGGGACAACACCTTGCGTCGACTCGGGATAACCCCCCGAACATTCAACTACTGAATTTGCAATTGCCGGCATTTGTCCGTGACGAGCAGTTTCCGCGCATACGCGCGCCTGGCTACTTCATCACCGGCTGATAGCCCGGCCGCAGGAGCTTCATCAGCGCCACGCGCAGCTCGCGCATCTTGAACGGCAGCGAGAGCAGGACGCGGTGATCCGATAGCTGGGCCGCCTTGACGATCTCCGTCTGGCGGTTATCGACCATCAGAATGGCCGGCACATCGCGGGTCTGGTCGGTCGCTCCCCACTCGTTGAAGGCCGCCAGCGCCGCATCGCCCAGCTCCGACGTGCAAAACAGGGCACAGTCGCAGAGCTTTTTCTCGGCATCCTGATAGCGCTGCAAGGGCCGTTTCGGGTCGCTGAAGATCAGCACCTTGTAGCCGTGCTTCCTGAGCCGATCGCGGAGCACGTCCTGCATCTCGATTTTCGACTCCACGACCAGGATCGTGCGGTTGTTGCCTTCCTGATCGGACGGAATTCTGCCGTCCGCCGAAGACGCCGCGATCGCCGGGGCCGGTTCGGGCGTATTGAGCGCAGCGATGTCGCCCTCTTCGAGCTTCGCCAAAAGCCGCTTGGCGTCGTCGTGCATTTCCTGGGCCGAGGCGTGCCGCCGTTCAGGATTCAGCTCCAAGGCCCGCGACACAAACGCCACCAGCCGCGTCGGCAAGTTGGGATCGTGAACCGTGATCGGCTTGATGTTCTGATAGCGGGCGGCGGCCAGGCGGGAGGTGCGGTCGCGGGCTTCGCCGATCGGCGAGACGCCCGCCAGCATGTTGTAGAGGATCACGCCGACGAAAAAGAGGTCGCTGCGCGGGTCGCTGGTCCGAATGCCCGATGCCCGCTCGAGCCCGACGTAATCGACGGTTCGCTGGCTGGTCTGGCTGTCGCCCGTGCTGCCCGCGGCGAGGCCGAAATCGACGAGCTTGGCCTGCCCGCGCGTCGTAATCAGCACGTTCGACATCTTCAGGTCGCGGTGCGAGTGACCCTTCTCCGCGGCAAAGGCCAGGCCAGCCAGCACGTCCACGATGATCTTCATCGCCTCGACCGGATCCAGCCGCTTGCGCACGCGGACGAATTCGCGGAGGTTGCTCCCCTCGATGAACTCCATCACCAGGTGGGGACTGGGGAGGTGATCGGAGTCGTAAATGGGCACAATGCTGGGGTGCCGGACCTGCATCCCGATCTTGCCCTCGCGGATGAACTGTTCGGTCATCTCCTTGTCGTCGCGAAACCGCTTGCGGAGGGCCTTGACCGCCACGATCTTGCCGGTCTTGGTATTGACCGCCCGGTACACGCGGGCAAATGTGCCATTGCCCACCAGATAGAGCACTTTGTTTTCGCCGTAGAAGTAGCCCCCTTTTTCTCCCTTGAACAGGCGATCGAGCTGAAAGTTGGTGAGCAGCTCGCGGCGCAAGAGCAGGCTGGTCAGGTCGGGCAGCGTCACTTCGCGAATGCCGAACTCGGCGAAGAGCGACTGCATCTCGCGCGAATCGACCAGCCCGGCATCGATGATGCGCTGCGAAAGCTGTTCGGGCGTAATCGCTTGGCTCATGGTGATACTGGCGACGGAGGAAGCGAGCCTCTGGCAGGCGGCAGCAGGCTGGACCCCTTATGCTATTTCAGCCGCTCCAGGGCTGCAACCAAGGACATAGTCGCCTTTCTGCCTTGGTCCCAAGCTCAGTTTGGGACCACAAGTGCTCGAAGCTCTGCTTCGCGACTGGTCGAGGAAGCAGAGCTTCCCTGCCGTCGGTTCCCAAGCGGAGCTTGGGAACCAGAAGCCACTCCGTGAAAGAGGCGTCCTTTCGCGGACGAAAGGCGACTTCGGATTATGCCGGCCCGCCAGGTCCGACTTTCGGCAGAATTCTTGCGGCCAATTTGACGCCCGCCGATTTTCGACCTAGATATTCTTTACGCCTGTTTTGAGCATTCGCTTCAAGACGGCCTTACTCGATCCCGACTTTCGCGTCGGCGAGTTCTCTTCGCCGAGCCGTGGGGGGATAGGGGTCGCTGGTTAGATGAACCCGGCGGTCGCAGTGCCTCGCGGCCCGCCTATGCAGCGCAAGAGTGCTCTCCCAGTTTCGCCTGCCGCCTGCGCCCCTGCGCGGAGCGTCTGGTTTCGATAATGGTGATCCAGCGCTTCGGACCTGTCGGCAGTACCTCAATGAGCACCTTGACGCATGATTCGCATCTTCCTGTCGTGTTGCCGTCCGTCGGGGCAACGGACGGCAACCGGCGGGAAGACTTAGTCGCCTCCCGGGTGGAACAAGCCCTGTTCTCGGCCCGCCCGATTCACAAAGGCGTGGAGCGCCGGAGCGAAGAGCGGTATCCGTATCCGTACCCGATCTATCTCACGCCGCTCGCAGCGCAGAAAACGCATCGCGACGAGACCATCGTCGTCATCGGCCGGCAGCTCTCGCTCCACGGCGTCGATTTCTATCACCGCGAGCCGATTCCCCACGCCCGCGTCATCGCCTCGCTCAACGCGCACGAGCAGGGATGGATCGGCCTCTTGTTGGAACTGACCTGGTGCCGCTTTAACCGCCACGGCTGGTACGACAACGGGGGACGCTTCCTGGCGGTCATGGATTCGCCGCTGGAGATCGAGCGGCGGACGAGCGGGTGAATGGTTCCGTAGCTGGACTCGCCAGAGTTCAGGCGCGACTTCCTGAAGTCTGGCGACTTCAGCTACGTGGTGTGCAACAGCCTCTACTCACCGCCGCCCGAGACGTTGCCCGTGAATAGCCCCTTCACGAAGCCCACCAGGCCGATGACGCAGAGGATGGGGGCGTACCAGAAGATCAGGCCGAAATAGAGCCCGACGACAAACCACAGGCCGCCAATCACCATCATCAAGAGGCCCCCCAGCATCCCCGCATCGAGGCCCCGCTGCTCCAATCCGAACGCGTGATTGTACTTCTCGGGATTTTGCGGCTTCTGGGCGGACTCGGCGTAAGCATTGGCCATGTAAGGATTGACCGGCTGCTGCGGAGCGTAAGGCTGCTGGGCGTAAGGTTGCTGTGCAGCGTAAGGCTGCTGTGCGTAAGCGTATGGTTGCGGGGCGGGCGCACCTCCATAGCCGGGCTGCGCTCCGTAGTAGCCCTGCGATGCTGCTGGCGGGAGCTGATAGCCGCTCATAGGCGCGTTTTGACCGAACGGATCTGGCGCCAGCGGCGCTAGACTTAGTTCGTCGGGCTCCGGCATTTCGAGCAATGCCGGCAATGTGAACACGTGCGTGCAGCCCGGGCACCGCCCCTGCTTGCCGGCAGCAGCCGGAGGAACCATGAGCTGCTTGCCGCATTGCGGGCACGAGACAGGGACTTTGGCGGCGGCGCTCATAGGTTTGCTCCACGGTGACCGACGAATCCGGGTCACATCATAGCAGCCTGGACATGCCGTGCAAAACTCTCTCCGTAGCTGAAAAGCGCCAGAGTTCAGGCGGGATTTCCTGAAGTCTGGCGACTTCAGCTACAGCGCCACTAGCCAAACAGCTCGCTAGCGGCCAACCGCCATCCCGGCAAGGCGGGTTCCGCCTCGGCGACGTCACCGGCACGATACACCGTGGGCTCGTCGGGCCGCGCTGCACGATAGACACGCACGATCTTTTCCCGA
>JAKEHX010000119.1 GCA_022614795.1 Planctomycetaceae bacterium
GACCGATGCCGAAGCGGACGCGGTGCGGGAGGCGGGCGAGAAGACCATCGCGCTGAGCGAGAGGGAAACCGCCTTGGCCAGTGCCAAGGCGAACGAGATCGAGGCCAAGGCTGCCCAGAAGGACGCTCAAGAGAACCTCAAGGACGCCCTGGCCGCCGTGGACCAGATGCTGAGTCGCGTCGCGGAACACAAACTGGCGTATGTGCCTCAGACGGAACCGATTCGCCGCGACCTGATGCTCGACGCGCTGAGGTTCTATCAGAAGTTCCTCGACAAGAAGAGCGATGATCCGGTGATTCGCCGGGAGGTCGCCCTCGCCCACCGGCGCCTCGGCGCAATTCACAGTCGATTCGGTGAGCAGGAGAAAGCGGAGAAATCCTACCACAATGCCGTCGAGATGCTCGAGCGTTTGGACCCTTCTTCATTGGCCGACCCGGCTCTCGGCCGGGATCGGGTCAATTGCCATATCGAGATCTCCTGGGTGCTCGGCGCGCTCGGCAAAGGCGACGAAGCGGTGAAAAACCTGCGGCGCGCCGTCGACTTGGCGGAAAAGCTCGACCGGGAGGCGCTCGAAAATCGCTCCTGCTTGCTCAATGCACGCAATCAGTTGGCTAGGCATTTGACTATCAGGCAGCCAGAAGAAGCTGAGAAGATCCTGAAGGCCAATTTGGCGCTCGCTACCGATGATCAGAGCCTGGCAGGCGCTCATCGCGGCCTGGCTGAGGTGTTCAAGGCGACAAAGCGCATCGCGCAGGCCGAAGACGCCTATCGCCAGGCCCTGAAACACGCGGAAAAGATGGCGCGCGAGAGTCCCTCCGCGGATTGGGTGCAAGCGGCGCTTACCGTTGACCTGCGAGGGCTGGCCAGCGTGGTAGCCGCTGACGGACGCCTGGAGGAAGCGGGAGAACTCCAGCGCCGGGCCATTCTCATCCTCGACAAACTCGCGACCGACTTCCCGTATTCCCTTTATCGTGACGCCCTGGCGGAGATTCGAATCGAGCATGCCGGGCTCCTGATGCGCCTTGGCCGCACCGAAGAAGCCGAGGCAGTCCGGCTCCGGGTCTTAGCCCACTGGGAAACGCAGGCGGCCAAATCCTCAAGCATTGCTGGCTATCGCACGCAAATCGCCCGTGCGCACATAGAGCTGGGCAATCTGCACAGGGACAACGGTCGGCCTCATGAGGGCGAGAAAGCCTACCGCACAGCTTTGGGCATCTATGAGGATCTTATGGCGGATGCTCCCGGCGACCAAGGTGAACTCCTGGCGAAGGTGGGACACTGCCGCCGCCGGCTTAGCTTCTGCTTATGGGACGGCGGCCAGACTGAGGAAGCTGCGCAGGTCTTTGGAAAGGCCGTGAGAGATTTCGAGAAACTTTCGGCTGACTACCCTGGCGTGGCTAGCTACCGGCATTTCCTGGCCGACACTCTTCGCAATGTTGGCCGGCTCCTGGCAATCCGTAAGGAGTTTCCCGAAGCGGAGAAAACCTACCGCCAATCCCTCGAAATTCAACAGGATCGTATGGCTCGCTTCGCGGACCAGCCGGTGAACCAGACCGAGGCAGCCGCAATTTACTTCGATCTCGGAACTTTGCTGGCGGCCACGGGCCGCGGGCGAGAAGCCGAGCCTGTGCTCCGGAAATTCCTCGAACTCACGCCCAAATGCGGAGTTGGATACACAGGGGACGTTGATCACTTTGACGGGTTCTTTGTGCCTATGGCCTACTGGCAGTTGGGCAACCAAGACGAAGCCCGCATGTGGTACGAGCAATCCGTGAAGTGGATGGAGATGAACCATCCCAAGAACGGAGAACTTCGCCGATACCGGAGCGAAGCATCGGTTTTGCTCGGCATTAAGACAAATCAATAGTTGGTTGAAGTTCCTCTATCGAACAACGTGTCAGGCGTCGTTCGGAGACGAACAAAAAGCGGCCGGCGGGTCCTTACCGCCAAGCAAGCCCCCGCCGGCCCGGCACCGCCCCGGCGCTCGGTCTGCGCACTGGGAGCAGTGTGCATCCATTGTATTGCAGACCAATCGAAAGGAGCAATTCGATGAGATGCCCGAAACAAGTTCACTGGTTTGCCGTGATGGCCCTGCTGATTGGGCTGGTCCCGACTTTCCCACAACCCGCGCGGGCTGACACGGTCACCGACTGGAACGCGATCATGCAGGCGACGGTGTCGGCGCCGCCGACGAACCCGTTCTTTCAAGCCCGCTGGGGCGCGATCGTGCAGCTTGCCGTCTTCGAGGCGGTCAATGCGATCGAAGGGGATTACGAGCCGTATCTTGGTGTGGTCGCCGCTCCCGACTGGGCCTCGCCCGATGCCGCGGCCATTGCCGCCGCCCATCGCACGCTCGTGACGCTGCGCCCTGCGAGCGCCGCTGCTCTGGACGCCGCGCGGGATGCCGCGCTGGCAGCGATTCCGGACGGCCCGGCGAAGGACGACGGCATCGCTGTCGGCGAAGATGCCGCGGCCGCCATGCTCCTGTTGCGCAGCGCCGATGGCTGGGATGCCGTCGTCCCCTACACGCCGGGCACCGAGCCGGGCGACTGGCAGCCGACGCCGACGGCACTGGCCGCGGCCGCCTTTACCCAGTGGGGCCAGGTGACGCCGTTCGGTCTGGAGTCGAACTCGCAGTTCCGCCTCCCGCCGCCGCCGGCATTGCACACGGGGAGGTATGCCATTGACTACCTGGAGGTCATGCTCGTTGGCCGCGTCGACAGTCCTTTCCGCCCACAGGATCGCACCGATGTGGCGCGGTTCTATGCCGCTGCCACGCCGGTGCAGGTATGGAATTCCGCCGCGCGCCAAGCCAGCGCCGCGCAGGGCAAGACGCTCTCGGAGAACGCGCGGATCTTGGCCCTGCTGGCGATGGCCATGTGCGACGGCTCGATCGCCTGCTTCGAAACCAAGTACCACTACAGTTTCTGGCGGCCCGTGACGGCGATTCAGAATGGCGACCTCGACGGCAATGGCGACACCGACCGCGATCCGGACTGGCTCCCACTGATCGCGACTCCCCCATTCCCGGGCTATCCCTCAGCGCACGCCACTTTGTCGGGCGCCGCCCGTGCGGTGCTCGAGCGGGCCTTCGGCAAAGATGACCACGATGTCATCCTTACCACTCCCGCGCTGCCCGATATTGTCCTGGAGTACACCGCCTGGGAGGAGATCACCGACGACATCGACGACGCCCGCGTCTACGGCGGCATCCACTTCCGCTTCGATCAGGAAGCGGGAGCTTATCAAGGACGGCATGTCGGCAAGTACATTCTGCGGAACTATCTGCGCAGCCCGGAGGAAGTCGACGACTTGGAAGACGAAGAATGAAGCAAGCAGGCACTTGACCCTTGCGGGCGCGGAGCTGTTCGCGTGATGCGTCGAAAACAAGAGCGGCCGGTGAGGCCCTAACCGTCAAGAAAGCTCCTCACCGGCCCGGCACCGCCCCGGCGCTCGGTCTGCGCGCCGGCCGCGATGTCTAGCCATTCTATCCCAGACCAACTTCGCAAAGGGAGAACGAATCATGTCATTCCACAGTTGGCTGCAGAGATTGCAATCCGCCCTTGCACAAAATCGGGGCCAACGGCAGCACAGGCGACGCGGCTCGCCGCGGGCCGCGATGTATCGCCCCAGCCTCGAAGTCCTGGAAGACCGCCTCACGCCCAGCTTCGGGTGGGGCGGCTACTTGTCGGAGCCCCCTCCTGGGGTCGAGTGGGCGCCGCCGCCCCCGCTCTTCGCCGACTTCACCAGCGACGGTATCCTCGACCGTCTCAGCAATTCCTTTGGCTGGGTGGCCGTCGAGCCCGGCCTTGGCGATGGCAGCTTCGGCGACCCGATCATCTCTGACCTATTCGCAGGTAGCCTTGCGGTGGCCGACTTCAATGGCGACGGCCGGCTCGATGTTGTCGGGGCAAATGCCGCCGTCTGGGGGCCCGACGATGCGTTTGGCGGCGTCCAACTGGGCCGCGGGGACGGAACCTTCTATGGGCTCGAGTACTTTGGTGTCCCCTGGGACCCCTGGGCAATCGGGACAGTAGATGTTAACGCCGACGGCCAGATGGATGTCGTCATCCATGGCAATGTCTATGACCCGGGGTACCCGTACAGCAGGGAAGCTTTCGAGGTGCTCATCAATGACGGCAATTGGCCCCCGCGACCCCGGTCATTGAGGATTGGCAACGCGACCGTCACCGAGGGGAACACGGGCACGACCGCCGCCAACTTCACTGTCACCCTGTCCGAGGCCAGTACCGAGACGGTCACCGTCGCCTATGCGACCGGCAACGGCGACGCCTTCGCCGGCAGCGACTACCAGGCTGTGAGCGGCACCCTGACCTTCGCCCCCGGCGAGACCAGCAAGACCATCACCGTCCAGGTCAACGGCGACCGGCTCGGCGAGCCGAACCAGAAGTTCGTCGTCAACTTGAGCAACCCGACCAATGCCACCATCTCTGACGGCTACAGCGAGGGCACCATCGTGGACGACGAGCCGCGCGTCAGGATCAGCGACGTGACCCAGTCCGAGGGCTTGAAGGGGCAGAAGTCGCTCTTCACCTTCACGGTCACGCTCTCGGCCGCTTACGACGAGCCGGTGACGATGTCGTACCGCACCGTCAACGGCACCGCCAAATCCAGCGAAGACTATCTCTCCAAGTCCGGCACGCTGACCTTCGCCCCCGGCGAGACGACGAAGACGATCACGATTGAAGTCAAGGGCGACAGCAAGAAGGAGGCCAACGAGACATTCTACCTCGACCTGTTCGGGCTCAGCGGCAATGCGCTGTTCACCAAGAACCGCGGCCTGGGCACTATTCTGAACGACGATTGACGCGGCATCGGAGGCTGGAGGTCGGCGATCAGAGGTCGGAGGTCGGAAGTCGGAGGAAGCCATCCGATCTATGACTTCCGATTGCCGGCCACCGACTCGCGCCTACTCGCCGATCCGCTGCTTGAGCAGCCCGATCGACTCGCGATAGACGCTCAGGACGGCGTCCTTTTCCTGCTCGTCGGCAAAGAGCGCCTTGCCGGCGACCGCGTCGCGGCTCGCTTCCATCTCGGCCAAGAGGCCGCGGGCCACGTCCGCGCGGAAGATGTGCTTGCCGGCAAGGTCGATGTAGATCGGGCTGGTGTGAGCGAAAAGCGGCTTATCGAACTCGTTTTTGGCGGCGCCGGTCGGGATGCGCAGGGCGACCCAGCCCGGCTCTGTGACCTTTAACTTGAATTCCATGGCCGCCTGGTGGTGGCCGCTGGCGGGCCCGGCATCGACCGTGTGAATCACGGTACCGTTGTGAATAAGCTCAAGCCGCTCGAAGTTGCCGCGGCCGATTCCGCGGGCAGTGATCCGCACGTCCTGCCCAGCGATCGCGTCGATCGTGTCGCCGGCCCCCTTTCCATCTGCTTCGAATTCCAGGAACGGGCCATTGGTGATGTACGACTTGCCGGACGCCAGGCTTTCGAGCCACTTGCGGCTGGTCAATTCGCCGCTCACTGGGACATAAACGCGGTTGAAGTCGTAGATGAACCAGTCGGTGCCGGTGGAGAACGGGACCTTCATGCCGGCATTCAGGTAGCGATAGAAGGTCTCTTCGTAACTGCCGTGCGAGCCGCCGTCGTGGATGTTCTGGGCCTGGACGAGGCCGGCGACCCAGTTGGGGATGTCTTCGTGGCCGAACTTGTTGTGGCACCAGATGACCGTCGCGCCGTCGCCGCGCGCAGTCTTGATTCCGCGCTGGAGCGGAATGCCGTCCGTCCCTTTTTTCATGATGCCCGGACCGATGCTGACCGGTTCGATGAGCCGCAGGATGTTGAGGAGCATGACGTGGCCGTAGCCTTCGCCCTGCGGCCCGAAGTTGTGGCGGTGCTCCTGGCCATTGCCGAACAGGACCCCTTCGCGCGACAGCCGGCCGAGGTCGCCGTCGGTGAAGCGGTTGGTGACGTAGTCGCGGTCCTCGGGCTCGCGGGCGAGGTACGAGACATAGACGACGTCCAGCCCATCGGCCTGCGGCACCGTGCGGAGGTAGCGAAAGGCCTCGTCAAGCGACAGCTTCATCAGGTGCACGTGCGTGTTGCCCGCCGACAGGCCCCGCGCGGCCGGGTCGTAAAACGGCTGGAGCGGCAGCGCGAGCGAGCTGTCCGCCTTTCCGGTCAGGTCGATTTCGCGGACTGTTTTCTCGGTGTGCAGGCCGACCATGGCCTCCACCGTGAGTCTTGCTTGTGGCAATTCAATGACTACACCGGGCCCGACGGCGTGCCAAAGGGCGTCGCGCTGGATTTCGCCTCCGAGCAAGAGCGGTTTTCCCGTTTCGCGATTGGTGATCCGTACCAGGCCGGCGACGGGCTTTCCGACATCTCCGACGGTCAATTCCAGCATGAGCCGGCAGCTCTTTTCACCGGCTGCTGCCCGCGGCGCCGGCTCCGACTGCTGCTGGGCTTGCAGTTGGGCCACCGCCCGCTGCCGCGCGAAGGCCTGGCGCGTGTGGTCGTGCGCCACGCTCGCTCGCGATATAAACGGCAGGCCAAGAATCAGCATCGTCAGCGGCCAGCGCGTCGTCATGGTGCGATCCTCCTGCGGACCACCTTATAGCCCCGTCGGCCAGCGGTGCAAGCGCTGCCCAGTTTCATAAAATTCCGCACTAACAGTTTTGCTCGTGCTACCATAGGGCGACACCCGCCCTTCTCTGTGGAGAACCCACCATGCGCAAGTTCATGATCCCGGCAGCCGTTTGTTTTTGGCTCGCAGCGACGGCCGGACATGCCGCCACGCTCATTCACGCCGGCCGCCTGATCGACGGCCGCAGCAACCAGCCGCAAATGGAGATGACGATTGTGATTGAAGATGGGCGGATCTCGAGCGTCGTTTCCGGCTACACCAAACCGGACGAGGGGGACAAGCTGATCGACCTGTGCGAATACACCGTGATGCCCGGCCTCATGGAC
>JAKEHX010000016.1 GCA_022614795.1 Planctomycetaceae bacterium
CAGACGGTGCGGCTGAGGGAGATCAAGCCCCGCGTGCCGCGGCGGCTCAACGAATATGAGCTCGTCGAGCCGATCGGCCGCGGCGGCATGGGCCTGGTCTATCGGGCGAGGCACATGCTCTTGCAGCGGACGGTGGCGATCAAGGTGCTGCCGCACCTTGCGCTGGCGGACGAGAGCGCCGTGCGGCGGATGCGGCGTGAATCGGCGGCAGCGGGCCGCGTGCAACATCCGAACATCGTATATGCGACCGATGCTGGCGAGTGTGACGGGGTCCACTTTCTCGTGATGGAGTTCGTGCACGGGATTGATCTGAGCAAGCTCGTCGCCGTGGCCAGTCCATTGCCCGTGGCCGATGCCTGCGAGATCGTGCGGCAGGCGGCGCTGGGGCTGGCCCACATTGCCGAGTGCGGCCTAGTGCACCGCGACCTCAAGCCGTCGAATATCATGTTGGCGAGCGACGGCCGGGTGAAAATTCTCGACCTGGGGCTGGCGCTACTGCGCGAGGGGCAAATTGGCGATAGCGAATCGCCGACGCAGTCGGGCTATTTGCTGGGGACGGCCGACTATGTGGCCCCGGAGCAATTGCTTGACTCGCACGACGCGGACGTGCGGTCCGATCTTTATAGCCTCGGCTGTTCGCTGTTCAAGCTGCTCAGCGGGCAGGCCCCCTTCGGCGGCGTCGATCATGGCAGCGTCGCGAAAAAGCTGAGCGCTCACCAGCACGTCGCTCCGCCCGCGATTGGCGAGCTGCGGCCCGATGCGCCTCCCGAAGTCGCCGCCGTGCTCGGCCGGCTCCTGGCCAAACGGCCCGACGATCGCTTTCAAACGCCGACGGAGCTGGTCGAGGCCCTGACGCCGCTGGCCCATGGAGCCGACCTGCCGGCGCTGTGTATGCGGGCGCTGGAACGGGCAGAGCTAGACGGTCTTCCGCTGCCGCAGCGTTCGCGGACGCCGCGCCCGGCCGAAGCGAGCACCGAGACCCGCGGAGCAACCCCAACGCCCCACCCGGCGACGCGAATGGCGGCGCGGCCCGGCTGGATTTGGCCCGTATCGATCGCGATCGGAGCGCTCGCATTAGCGATCGGGCTATGGGCTGTCGTGCCCGGTCCCAAGACATCCCCCACGCAGGTGCCGACGACGCTGAACATCCTGATGCCCAAGGAATCTGGCCGCCTGTTCGGCCGCTACGACCTGGCCAGCGCGCCGCGTGAATACATCTGGCCGGGATACATCAAGTCGCCATTTCCCGCGCAGTACGATTCAGGGACGGGCCGCCTGAGTGTGTTGTCGGATAATTTTCAGCTGATTCAGATCGGTCATTACGACGGCCGGCCGGCGACGTTTTCGCTCGACATCGAGCAGCGTCCCTGGCACGGCGATGCCGGGCTGTTCTTCAACCTGCATCTCAAGAATCCGGGCAAAGGGCCCGAGGTCGCCGCATTCAACCCGATCTATTTCAGCTATTATCCCGGTGCGAAGACCGAACACATGCAGGTCTTCATGACCAACGCGTGGATCGGCCTATCGCCGCGCGGGTTCCGCCACGACTTTCAGTGCGGCGACTCGATCGACTTTCCTACGGACCGATTGCGGCTGAGCGTGACGATCGACCAGGGCGGCGTCCGCGAGATCACGGTCAACGGCAAGCCGGCGCCGGCCTTGACCGAGGAGCCGTCGCGGTCGCGCTATGCGTCGCGTGACATGCGCGGCGTGTGGGGCATCTACAGCTTCCACGCCAACAAGATGCTCTCGCCTACGTGGTTCAGCAACGTTGAAGTGACACCAGGGGAGAACAGTGAGCATGGCGACGATCAGCATCAATTTCCCTAGCGGAATTGCCGCGCCCGAGAGCGGGGGCACGCTCACCTATTGCTGCGGCACCTACACGACCGATGGAATTCCTTCCGGAGCAGCCATTGAGGTTCTAGGAAAGGTCTATCAGCCCGGCGACCCGCTTCCGGCTGATCCGCCAGGTTCGGCGAGCGGGGCTTCGCTGGGCGCGGGCACTTGGGACTTTGCCGGCGGACTGGGCGGCGCCAACAGCTCCACCGATCAGCAAATCGTACGGGTCTGGCTGGTCGTTGATGGCGTCACCGAGGACTACGCCGACGCGACCTTCGATCCGTGCATCGAGGGCACCAGCGGCTGCCCCACACCGGCCGTATGCGGCGGCGAGGCCTTGGCGGCCGCTGCGGCGACCGGGCGGGCCTGCGTCATCGATTCGATCGCTCCCCGAGTATTCGAGCTGCACATGGACCTGGCCTGGCTGGTTCGCGAGCCGGTCCGCACGCTGCTCGAGGCCGGATTGCTGCAAACGACTGCATTGGCATTGACCTACGACGCTGACCGGTCCAACTGGGATGCCGAGGTCTGGTCGAGCCCTTCCGGTCTCGTCCGGATGCGGGTGGTGCGTTCCGACTGTGGCACGCAGCTCCACGCCGAAGTCATGCTGCTGCGGCCGTCGCCGCGCGGCATTCGCTCCCCGCTGCGCTGGGTGTGCCGCCAATTCAGCCTGCTCAAAGGGGGCGCGTTCACGCTGGCAAGCGCGCCGCGCGGCGTGCAGCTTGGCGACATTTCCGTTCAACCCTGTGCCTGAAGTCAACCCTGTGCCTGAAACTAACCTGCGGTCTTCCATGTACCTTCCTCCTTGTGCACATCGCGGCGGCCCGGTCGGATCGGACCGGTGGACCTGCGCTGCGCCGCAGCTCATCGTCCCGCACGGCTGGGTCAGCTCGCGCACCTGCGCCGAACTTTGCCCGCTTGTGGAGCGCTCGTCCCGCGACCTGTCGCTCTCTGCACAGGCCGCAGTCCCAGCGCAGAGGGCCGCTGATGCTGCTGGTCAGCTGGCCATTGCCATGATCACCGCGCCGCGGGCACGGCGGTCGCTCGACCACACTCTGAGCGAACTGCGGCGGGCCGGCTTTACGCAGCCGATTCATGTCTTCGAGGAGCCAGGCACCGGCACTGGCCGCCAGGCGGGCGTGGTCGTGCACACCAATCGACGCAAGCTGTTGATGTGGCAGAACTGGCTCCAGGCGGCCCGCTTTCTGCTTGGCGCATCGGCCCGGTACCTGCTCCTGTGCGAGGACGACCTCGACCTTTGCCCGGGCGCCGCACCAACGTTGCTCGCAGCGCTCCCGACACTTGACCAGAGCGACTTCGGACTGGCCAGCCTCTTCACGCCGCTGCACAACCTCGAAACGACGGTCCCGCGCCCGGGCTGGCAGGCCCATAACCGCGGATTTGGGAGCTGGGGATCGCTGGCGTACTGCTTCACGAGGGATTCGCTGGCCCGGATCCTTCGGGAGCGCGAGCTGGCTACCCACACTGGAACCAAATCGACGGATGGCGTCGTTTGCCGGGCGTGCAAGAATCTCGGTCTGGCGACTTATTACCATGTCCCGAGCCTCGCGTCGCATACCGGCGACGGCAATTCGACGGTGGGGCACGAAGCTCAGCCCGGCTCGCGGGCGGTCGGCTTCGATCGCAACTACCGAGGTTCGCAGCGGCCGCTGGTCTCGTGCCTCATGCCCACGGTCGATCGCCCCGAGTTCGTGGCCCAGGCGATCCGCTGTTTCCAGCGACAGGATTATCCGCGCCGCGAGCTAATCGTAGTTGACGACGGCGCGCAGCCAGTCGCTCACCTGGCCGCGGGCCAGCCCGGCGTTCGCTACATCCGCCTCAAGAGGCGGCAGAGCTGCGGCGCGAAACGGAACGTCGCCTGCGAAGCGGCCCAGGGCGAGATTTTGATGCAATGGGATGACGACGATTGGTCCGGACCCAGCCGTATCCGCCTTCAGGTCGAGCCGCTGATCTGCGGCCTGGCCGATGTGACGGCGCTGACCGACACCCTGGTCTTCGACCTGCGGGCCTGGCAGGTCTGGAGATGGACGCCGCAGGAATTCCAGCGGCTGTTTTTCCGCGGCGTCCACTGCGGAACGCTGGCGTTCCGCCGCGACATCTGGCAGCGGCTGTCGCGCTATCCCGACGCCTGGCGCGGCAGCGACCTGGGATTCATTCAGCCGGCCGTCGAACGCGGCGCGAAGCTGCTTGGCGTGCCGGCCGGCGATGAATTCGTCTATTTCCGGCACGGCGGCAATACCTGGCGAATCTCGGCCGAACAGGCCCGCGCGCGAATGCCCGGCACGCCGCGCTTGCCGATTGGGACCGACGAATTGCGGCAATACCGCCAGCTCCGCGAGCGTATGCAGATCACTAGCTAGAGTCGCCAGATTTCAGGAAACCGCCGTTTCCTTGCCATGCCGCGAGCGCGTCGCCAGAATCAGGTGCGCGCTGGGCGTCGCGCGAGGAGCCTTCATGACCGTGCTCATTCCGGGCGGCAAAACCGATTCCTACCAGATCGAAATCCTGCACGGCGAACGGCTCCAGCACAGCTTCGTGCTTACCAGCCGGGCGGTGCTGGGACGGCAGCTGAACCCGCGCGAGGCCCAGTGGCAACTGGCGCGGCACGATGCCAGCGGCGACGACCGGATGGCGATTGCGGCGTTTTCGGACGTGCGCGTCTCGCGGCGGCAGCTGCAGCTGGTGCCGGTGGCGGGCGGCATCGAAGTCGAAAACACCTCGACCAATCCGGTGCTGATCGATCACCGCGCCGAGCTTGGACCTGGAATCAGGCGGATTCTCAGTGCGCCCTGCCGCCTGGCCTTTGGTCCGGATGCGTCGTACGTCGTGGCCGTCTGGCCGGGCGACACCAGCGCGCTGGAAATGCACACCCTGCCGCACCAGGCGCCCGCGCCGTCGCCCGATGTGACCGACGAAGGATTGACGGCCCTCGCCCCGCTCAACTTGTCGGACAAAGACACCGAGTCGGTGCGCGTCTGGCTGAAGGCGATCACCGAGGTGCTGCGGAGCGCGACGGCCGCGGACGACTTCTTGCAGCGGGCCGTGCGGCGGGTCGTCAGTTTGATGCGCTTTGATGCGGCGCGCGTCCTGATGCTCGATGGCGGGCAATGGACCTGCCGGGCCGAATATTGCCGGAATGTCGATCGCAGCGGTTCCACCAGCGTAGCCAGCCAGCGGATTCTGCGGCGGACGCGCGACGAGCGGCGCACCATCTGGCAGGACGCAGCGCAGCTGCCCGCGGGCGATTTCAGCCAGGTCGGCTTGTCCGCGATCATTTCTTCTCCCATTCGCAATCGGCAGGGAGAAGTGATCGGAGCCTTATACGCCGACCGCCGGGCGGCGAGCGGGCTGGCGGATGTGAAGATCAGCTCGGCCGAGGCGATGCTGGTCGAGACGTTCGCGTTCGGCATCGCCGCGGGCCTGGAGCGCACGCGGCAAGACGAGGAGCTTATCGAGCAGCGCGTGCGGTTTGGCCAGTTTTTTGGCGCCGCCCTCGGCGAGCAGTTGGCCGCCAATCCCTCGCTGCTCGAAAGCAAGGATGCCGAAGTAACGGTGCTCGTGGTCGATATGCGCGGGTTCTCGGCGATCAGCGAACGGGTCGGAACCGAGCGCTCGCTGGCCTGGATTCGCGACACGCTCGACGTGCTCACCACCATCGTCATGGCTCACGGAGGCGTCGTGGTCGATTACATCGGCGACGAGATGATGGCAATGTGGGGCGCGCCGGTGCCGCAGCCCGACCAGGCGCGCCGCGCCGGCCAGGCCGCACTCGAGATGCTCGTGGCCCTCGGTCCTCTCGACGAAAAGTGGAGACCGATCATCGGCGAACCGACGCGCGTGGGCATCGGCATTCACAGCGGAACCGCCCAGGTCGGCAACGTCGGATCGCGGCGGAAATTCAAGTACGGCCCGCTCGGACACACGGTCAACCTTGCCAGCCGCCTGCAGGGAGCGACCAGGCACTTGCAAACTTCGCTCCTGGCGAGCCGGGCCACGCACGACGCTCTCGGAAGCGGGTTCATTACTCGGCGGCTGGGGGCGATCGGCGTGCAGAATATCGAGGCACCCGTCGATGTGTACGAGCTGCGGCTGGCGAGCGACGACCGCAGCCGGACGCTCTGCCAGCTTTATGAAAAGGCCCTGAGCGAATTCGAGGCCCAGGAGTTTCGCCGCGCGGCCCGCACGCTGGGGGACTATCTGCCGAACTATCAGGACGACGGGCCCTCGCACATTTTGCTGTGGCGCGCCGTGAACTGGCTCGTGCATCCCGAGCCGGCGTTCGATCGTGCTTGGAGGCTGCCGGGGAAGTAGCGCCAGCACGAGAAGCCGCCGATTCGCGCTTGGGAAGACGCCGCCGCGCGGTACAATCGCGTGGCACGGAGGCCAAAGGGAACTGACATGCTGCAAATCACGCTGACCAACCAGCGGCAGCGTCGGCAAATCACGCACGAAGGGAGCCCGCTGGAATTCGGCCGGCTCCCCAAGGCGAATTGCGACAATCAGATCGTCGTCGATGATCCCTACACGTCGCGCGAGCAAGTGCGGCTGGAGGAGCTCGATAGCGGCGACGTGCGCGTGGTGAATCTCGGTTCGCCGATCATCTTGCCGGACGGGTCGAAGCTGCCGAGCGGTCAGACGATGAATCTGATCGTGCCGGCGCGGATCGCGTTCGGGATGACGTCGCTCGACCTGAGCGTCGTCCCCAAGGACCCGTTCACCGCGTCGATGCACTCGATCGACCCGCCGTCGCGGTCCGGCACGCTCGTGACAACCGCCGACAACCTGGCCGCCGAGGCGCCGTCGGCCGAACGGCTCGCGCGGTGGTTCGAAGCGCTGCTCGGCGTGCAGCGAGCCGCGGCCGGCTCGCAGGAGTTCTATTCCGACACGGCCCGGGCGGTGGTCCAGCTCGTTGGGCTCGATCGGGGAATGGTCCTGCTCAAGCGCGCAGACGACTGGGAAACGGTTGCCAGTCACAGCCACAAGCGGGGCGACACCCGCCAGTTCAGCCGCCGCGTGCTGGCCGAGGCCGAAGCGCAGCAGCGGACCTATTACCAGCAATTCCGGGACGATTCGCATGCGATGTCGCTGGCCAACATCGAAGCCGTCGTCGCCTCGCCCATTTTCAACGAGCGCGGCAACGTGGTTGGCGCTGTGTACGGTTCGCGCGACGTGAGCCCCGATCATGCCGCGCGGGGCATCTTGCCGCTGGAGGCCCAGTTCGTGCAGCTCCTGGCCGCCGCGGTCAGCACCGGCCTGGCGCGCGTCGCCCAGGAAGCCGAGGCGGCTCGGGCCCGCGTCCAGTTCGAACAGTTCTTTTCGCCCGAGCTGGCCGGCGCTTTGCAGCGCGATCGGGGGATTCTCGCCGCCCAAGAGCGCGAACTGACGCTGCTCTTTGCCGACCTGCGCGGCTTCTCGCGCGTCGCCGAGCGGAT
Organism: Planctomycetaceae bacterium; assembly: GCA_022614795.1. Lineage (GTDB taxonomy): Bacteria > Planctomycetota > Planctomycetia > Pirellulales > Pirellulaceae > CAYLLN01. Next base: position 7,296 of record JAKEHX010000016.1, read on the forward strand.
CGGCGCCGCCGAAACGTACAAGCTCCTCTCCGACATCCTCGACCGGCTCACCAACCAGGTCATGGACTACGGCGGCGTTGTGATCGACTACTATGGCGACGGCCTGGCAGCGATGTGGAATGCGCCCACCGACCAGCCGCAGCACGCCGATCTGGCCGCCGAGGCCGCGCTGGCGATGCTCGGCGAGCTGCCCAAGCTCAACGAGGCGTGGGAGGAGAAGCTCGGGACGCGGATTCGCCTGGGGATCGGCCTGCATACCGGGACGGCCCAGGTCGGAAACTCCGGAAGCCAGCGGCGGCTGAAGTACGGCCCGCGCGGCCATGCGGTCAACCTCGCCAGCCGCGTCGAGGCTGCGACGAAGGTGCTGCGAGCGGCGTGCCTGCTCACGGCCAGCACGCAGTCGGCTCTGACGATCGCCGTGCCCAGGCGGCGCGTGTGCCGGGCACAGCTCAGCGGCATGGCCGATCCCGTGGACCTGTTCGAGCTGCCTGCGGCAGGCGACGAGACCTGGCCAGCGCGGTGCGAGCGCTACGAGCAGGCGCTGCGCTGCTGGGAGGCGGAGCGGGCCGATGAGTGCCTGGCCATCTGCCGGGCGATGCAGGCGGAATATGGAACGGGCGATGGCGCGGTGGAGTGGCTGGCGGGCAAGGCGCAGGAGCGCGTCGCCGACAGCAGCACGGCATTCTTGCGAGTATTTGCCGTGGAAACCAAGTGATCGCGTGTTGAATGCGGCCGGGAGTTGATTGTGACCAGTCGTGAAGGACAGCCAGCACCCGAGCCGCCCGTGGCTGAAACTCTGCCGCCGCCGAGCACGCATCGCGGCCTGGCCAGCGACACAACGCTGCCGCCTGTCGCGCCTGCTTCGACATCGCCAACGCCGCCCGCAGATGAGACAAGTCCGCCGGTCGATTCGCTCGCCTCGACCTTCGATCGCCAGCCGCCGCCGCTTCCGCCGGGTCTTGCCCCCACGATTGCACCCGCCACGCCTGTTTTGCCCGCTGTCTCCAGCGAGGAGGCCCAATCCGCGGACACCCTCGCACCCAGTCCTGGTTCTGCGCCAATCGCGCCGCTGACTCAGCCCACCGGTATTCAGACGGGCGCGTCGTTCGGCGATTACCAGGTCATCGAGACGATTGCCAAGGGGGGCATGGGCGTCGTCTTCAAGGCTCGCCAGCGCAAGCTCAACCGGATCGTCGCAATCAAGATGATCCTGGCGGGCCAGTTCGCCGACAAGACCGACGTCGAGCGGTTCTATTCCGAGGCCGAGGCGGCAGCCGCCCTGAGCCACCCGAATATCGTCAAGATCTACGAGATCGGCGAGGTGCAAGGGCAGCACTTCTTCTCGATGGAGTATATCGAGGGGCACAGCCTGGCGGACCTCGTGCGCGAAAACCCGCTGCCGCCGCGGCGCGCCGCCGAGTTCGTCCAGACGATTGCCGAGACGATGCAGTTTGCTCACCAAAAGGGGATCGTCCACCGCGACCTGAAGCCGTCGAATGTGCTCGTCGATGCCCAAGAGCGGCCGCTGATTACCGACTTTGGCCTGGCCAAGCATCAGGAGGACGAGTCGCAGCTGACCGTTTCCGGCGCGGTGATCGGCACGCCCAGTTACATGCCGCCCGAACAGGCGGAAGGGAAGGGGAGTCTGATCGGTCCGCAGAGCGACCTCTATTCGCTCGGGGCGATTCTCTACGAACTTGTGACAGGCCGACCGCCGTTTCGCGCCGCCTCTCCGTTCGAAACAATCCGGCAGGTCATCCAGGACGAGCCGCTCTCGCCTCGGCTGGTGAATCCTGGCGTGCCGCGCGATCTGGAAACCATTTGCCTCAAGTGCTTGCAGAAAGATCCCGCGCGGCGCTACGCGACGAGCCAGGATCTGGCCGACGAGCTGACACGCTATTTGCGCGGCGAGCCGATTCTGGCCCGGCCGATCAGCCCGCTGGCCCGGTTCTGGCGGCTGTGCCGGCGTTATCCCGTCGCATCGGCGGCGATCGCCACGGCGGCACTCCTGTTGATCACGACGGCGCTTGTTTCGACGACGTTATCGATCGTCACGGCCCGCGCCCTGGCGGCGTCGGAGCAGAGCCTCCGCGACGCGATGGCGGTTGTCGAGGACTTTCTGACCAAGGTGAGCGAGGACACGCTGCTCAACCAGCCTGGATTGCAGCCGGTGCGCCGCGACCTGTTGGAAAAAGCGCTGGCCTACTATCAAAAATTCCTCAAGCAGCGGGCCAACGACCCGCGCGTGCAGCGCGAGCTGGCCGGGGCCATGTTCCGCGTGGGACAGATCACCGAGCTGCTCGAATCGCCCGACCAGGCCTTGCCGTCGTACCAGCAGGCCCGCAAATTGCAGGTCGCACAGCTCGCCCATAGCCCCCGCGATCCCGAGCGGCTAAGGGCGCTGGGCAGCACGCTCAATGCCATCGGCACCGTGCTTGTCAAGCAGAAGAAATATGATCTGGCACGCGAGGAATTGCGCCAGGCGATCGGCGTCCGCAAACGCCTGACGGATGTGGCTCCCGCCGACAGCGAGTTCCAGCGGGTCCTCGCCAACACGCATATGAACCTCGGCCTGGCCGAGTTCAACGCCGGCGCTCTGGCGGCTGCCCGCGACGAGCTGAACCAGTCGCAGCACATTCGCCAGCACGCGCTAGCGCAGGCGCCGCCTGGCGAAAGCAACAGGAAGCTGCGATGCGACTTGGGCAAGGGGTTTTTCAGCTTGGGGAATCTCGCGGCCGCCGGCAAGGATCAGAAAACCGCCGTGTCGCGCTTTCAATCCGCGGCGGCTGAGTTCGAGCACGTCGTGGAAGAGAAGCCCGACGATTTGGACAACCAGAAGCTGCTGGCGACCTGCTATCGCCGGCTTGGCGACCTGCTCGGCAGCGACCCCAAGGTTTCGCGCGGATGGTACGAGCGGGCGCTGGGCCGCCTCAATCCGCTGGCGCTCAAGAATCCTGACGTTGTCGATTACCAGACCGAGCAGGCGGGCATCTACATGAATCTCGCCGGGACGGAGCTCGACGCGGGCAATGCCCAGGCCGGTCTGGAGGCGCTTGAGGCGGCGCGGCAGATTCTCCAGCCGCTGGCCGACCGGTATCCGCAGGTGCCGCGATACCAGCGAGACCTGGCAGTGACCTTGCGCGAGCTGGCCGTCGAACAGGATGCAGCCGGGCAGAAGCACCAGGCTCGTGCCCACCTGGACATGGCGAGAAAGATATTGGAACAGCTCGTCGCAAAGTTCCCGGAGGACAGCCAATACGAGGAGCTATTGAAGGTCGCAGGCGAGATCGAGCTTGCGCCTTGAGTTGTTGCCCCTGCCGTGTTGCCTCCGGCTGGGCTGCTAGCACTGGCCACGAAAAATCGGATCATTCGCTATTGCTTCTCCAGCCGATACTAGCGATAGCACCGCATTCTCTTTCCATGCGGTCGCGGAGCGGGCAATGATCGCAGCCAGATGCGCGGGAATTCGGCGGCTTGTGGGGCTTTTGGTGTGGCTATTGGCCGCGCCGGCCCATGGCCAGATTTTCGAGGAGTTCCTCGGCCCGCCGCCCGCGGTCCAGTCGCTCATCACCGACGACCAGGTTGCGCCGGCCGCGCTCTTTCAGCCGCCGGCACTCAGCCAACCCGCCGGTCCCGGCGCGGCCCCCACGCGCACCACGGCCCGCCGATCGCGCCAGCAACTGGCCAGCGTGCCCAACATGTTCGGCGATTTCGGGATGACGACGGCACAGGCTCTGTTCATCGATGCCGGTGGGAACCTTGTGGTGCGCGGGGTATTCGACGTTCCCGGCGCCGGCGGCAGCCGGCCGGTGAAGATCGCGGAAAACGACAGCCCGATTCCGGTCGATCGCGTCTTCTTCAACTACAACCACTTTCACAACGTCTTCGAGTTCCAGGAACAAACGTTGTTCCCAATCCCCCAGCAGACCGTTCGCCAGCTTCCCATCGACCGCTACACAGTCGGTTTCGAGAAGACCTTCCTGGGGGGCGACTGGTCGGTCGAGATGCGCCTGCCGCTCAACGGCACGGTCGATGCGGAAGGCAACTTGTTTTCGGTTGGCAGCGGAAACTGGGGCAACCTGGCAGTGATCGTTAAAAATCTGCTTTACGCCGACGAGATGCTGGCCGTCGGCGCGGGCCTGGGTATCGACATTCCGACTGGCAGCGGCGCCCAGGCCAATATCGGTGGTGCGCAGGTTCGATTTGAGAACGATGCCGCACACCTGTTGCCCTACGTCGGCGCGATCTGGTCACCCACCGAAAGCCTGTTCTTTACGAGCTTTCTCCAGGTCGATGTCGCCACCGGAGGCAACGAGGTGCTCCTCGCGTCGCCTGGCCTGCCGACTCAATCGGCCGGGAAGTTCAACAACCAGAATCTGCTCTACGTCGATGCCGGAGCCGGCTACTGGCTCTACCAGAATCCGTACGCGGAATGCATCACGGGGATCGCGGGCGTGCTTGAGTTTCACTACACGACGGCTCTGCAAGATACCGACGCGATCTTCTTCGAGCGGAGCACTACTTTCGGATTGATCTCCAATCCGCGCAACCGCTTCGACGTGGTGAACCTGACGGCGGGGCTGAACTTCCTGCTGGGCGAAATGTCCAATCTGCGCGTTGCCGGCGCGTTTCCGCTGGGCGACACGGCCGACCAGCGGTTCTTCGATGCCGAGGTGCAGGTGCAGTTCAACCAGCGGTTTTAGATTCGACTATTCGGCCCGACCGCTGCCTGAGGGTTTGTCGTCGGCCGACTCATAGAGCCGCGCCAACTCCACCAGCACCGGCTCGATCAACTTGAGGTATTCCAACTCGGCCAGTTCGTTCTTGCGCCTGCGCAGGTCGGCCAGCTGCAACTCCAATTCATCGCGGCGGGTGCGGACCGATTCGGGCAATTGCTGCTCGCGGCTGCTGCGGACGAGCACAAACTGGCCGGCTAGAATTCCGTCAAGCGCCGCTCCGTCTTTCGCCGCTTTGGTGGCCCGCAGGCCCTGGAACCAGTCGCCCGGAGTTCCCAGCTTGTCGCCGTTGTCGTCCAAGAGCGCGTGCTCGGTGGCCAGCCGCCCTTCGCCGGCATAGAACTCGCGCGTCTTGGCCGACGCGGCGAGAAACGCCTCCAGGAGAGAAGTCTGATCGTCTTTGTCCAGGTCGGCCGACTGCTCGCCAATGGAAGCCGCAAGGTGCTCGCCGAAGCGGGCGAAGCTGTACTCGTGGCCGCTCCGCGTGGCGGAGATGACGACGCGCTTCGGGCCCGACAGCGCCGCCAGGAACGGGCCGCTTGACGAGGTGCAGTTGGCAATCGCCAGCGGCCGCTCGATCGGCTGGAGCCATTCGGCCAGCTCCGTGGCCGAAACGTCGGCGCCGCGCAGATTGAAGCGGGCCGTTTTGCCATCGAACGTGCCATGGCCAATGAGCACCAGCCACGCCGGCTGTGAACCAGCGCCTGCCCAAGCCGCGAGCGTCTCGCGTATTAGCTCCCGGTCCGGCTTTTCGTCCGGGGCGGCCAGGCCGATCATCATGCACTCCGCGCTCCGTTGCCCGGCCGCCGCTTGCCATTTCTCGGCCCAGGCGCGGAACTGCGGAGCAAACTCGGGGCTTCCCTCGGCACCGACTACCACCAGCACCGATTGCCGCGGCTCGTCGGCAAAAGCAATTGTGCCAAATAAGGAAATCGCTAGTAACAAGTAGCCACGGATGAAACACGCCATCCGTGGCTCGCCTTCTGGTTGTCTGCGCACAATCATGGCAGCCCCCTCCAGCGCCTCAGCCCCCACTCACCCACGAGGCAGCCGATCGCCAAGGTCAGCACGCTCCACTGGTGCCAAAGCGGCCAGGTCCAATTCTCGGTCACCGGAATCTTTCGATTCGGCAAGCTGCTGACAAACGATTCGAGCCCCGCAAGCGAGACCACTTCGCCGCCGCTTTCCTGGGCGATGCGATCGAGCAGCGGGCGATTCACCGCCAGCGTGCGGAACTCTTCCGTTTGGGGTTCCACCGCCCAGCCCGCTTCGCGCATTCCCACGTCACTGCCGTCGGGAGCCGTCACGACAACGCTGGCCCGATAAGCGCCCGAGTCGCGCGGAGTGAACGTCGCCCGGTATTCGCCGGCCGCGGCCCCGGTGGCGTCGGCGACAAGCTCGATCTGCCGTTTGTCGGGTGTGTGGACCTTCAGCGTCACCTGCGCGTTGTCGAGCGGTTGGAACTGCTTGTCGCGGGCCCGGACGACGATATCGACGCTCGGCAAGGCGCCGTCGGCGGCCCGTCGGGTTTCGACCTCGACGGGCTTGGGAACGTCCGACACAAGCCAGCGCACCGTCTGCCGCCACGATTTCTCCAGGTCGCTCTCCTTCGGATCGGGCCGGCGCAGGCCCCATCGCCAGAGATCGCCGACGAGCAGCGTCGCCGTACGACCCCGGCCATATGGCTGTACGACAAGGGCCGGCCGCAAGGTGCTATCAGCCGATTCCACCTCAGCCAGCACCGACGCCCCCGGTTTGATCGCGTCGATCCGGTTCAACGCCTTGAATCCCGGCATCTTGGTCAGTCGCTCCTCTTCTTCGGGCTCATTCGCCCGCACACGGACCCAGGGCTGGAGCCAGCCCTCGCGCGTGAGCTTCAGGCGATACGCCCCGACGACCGGCACGGGCGGCGATCGATCGAGATAGACGGGGAGCATTTCGCCAATGGGCGTCCGCTGAAATCCCCCTTCAGCCAGCGAGTGATTTCCGCCGAGCATAAGCAATGCCCCGCCGCGCTGGCTGACGAACTCGGCCAGGAGGGATTGCTGATCCTGGGTGAAGAACGCGGCCTCCAGATCGTCGAGGATAACGGCGTGATAGCGGAACAGGTCCTCGGCATCCTTGGGAAACCCGCCCCGCAGCTCGTCGAGCTCTCCTTCCTCGAGGCCGAACCGCAACAGCACTGGCTGATCGTATTGCTCGGCGTTCTCGTCGGTCTGATTATTGAAACCACGAAAAAGCGGATTGGTCCGCTCGCCTTGGCGGCCCAGGAACGAAAACTTGGGCTCCTTCTTGGCGATACGTACCAGGCCGACCAGCGTCAGCTCGTCGTCTTCCTCGACGGCGCGGCGAAGGAATTTATATTCCCAGTTGGGCCGGCCGGAAACATAGAGCACGCGGTAAGGGCCGCCGCCCCGATCGACGGTCGCCAGGCGGCGATTATTGGCCAGTGTCGCTTCGTCGCTGCCGGCGGCTCCCTTGCCGACAATCTTTGATTCTTCAAGCAACTGTTCCTCTCCCTCGAGGAACGTTTCGACAGCGAAGAAGCTCACGCCCGGCCGCTCGGGCTTCACGAGGAACCGCTGGGCCAGCGTGTCGCCGTCCTTGACGCCGGGCAGAACACGCCGCTCGACTTCCTTCCCTGTGGCGTCGAGCACGCGGACCACGACCTTGCGGCCGGCCATCCCTTGCCCCGCAATCTCGGCGACAATCGTTACCGGCGCCGCTTCGAAGTTGGTATGGCTAACGCTCACGCGCGCCACAGAGAGGTCGGCCAGGCCCGACTCTGCCCCGATGGCGACCGGATACACCGGCGGCAGCGATTTCCAGTCAGCCGTATGATCAGCCAGGTCGGTTTCATTTCCATCGGTCAAGACAAGAATGCCTGCGATCGCCTGGCCGCGAAAACGCTGCGCCAAGGAGGTGAGCGATCCGGCCAGGGCGGACGACTGGCCGTCCAGCGTCAGTTCTTTCGTGAAGTCCCTGACCGGTCGCAATGTCGTATCGAAGGCGTACCGCCGCACGTCGAAATCCTGCGCCAGGCGCGTGAGCCAAGGGCTCGACTCGGCCAGCCGCGCCTGCATTTCCGCCCCGCGAGTCTGTCCGCTGCCGCGGTCGGCCAGCTGCAGGCTGCGGCTGTTGTCCGCCAGAACCAGAAACAGATTTTCTCCCGGCTTGGGACGCGAACCGGTCCATAGCGGCTCGACCAGGCATACGGCCAAAAGCACGATGCCCGCGGCCTTGAGTAGCGAGCATACGGTCCGCAGCCAGTTGGCCGCCTGTCCGCGCAAGTACGACCATGTCAGCACGGCCATTGCGGCGAGCGCCAGGGCGACCGCGGGGACGAGCCACTCGCGAGCACCGAGCGCGAGGTTCGCGACGATCATCGGCCGCTCCCAAGTTGCTCGTAGTAGCGCCGCGTCTTCTCCGCGTATTCAGGCGGCACGGGGTCGCGATCGAGCGGAACGATCGCCTTTTTGGCTGTCCGCCGGAGCAATTCCTCGACCACCCGGTCGCGCAGCTCTGCGAGCGGCCCCGCCACCTGCTGCTGAACGAGGTCCCAATTCGGCTCCTGAGAATGCCGCTTGGATTCCGCACGCAGGGCCCGGGCCCGTTCGCGAATCCGCGCCGCCTCGGCCCGCAACTCGGGATCCTGCACCATTTCTTCCACGTCCCGCAGCCTGTCCGACCAGTTACGGAATTCCTCGCCGCCGCCGGTAAGCGGAGTGAATTGCCGCTCGTTGCCGCCCCCTTCGCTGTCGCTGGCGCGCTGCTGGTTCGTGGCATCTCCAAGCCGGCGCTGGCCGCCTTGCCGCTGGCCTTCGGCTGGCGTGCGCGGGGCGTCAGCTGGCGAGCGGGCGTCAGCTGGCGAGCGGGGGGCGTCAGCCCCCTGAGGCTGCTGCGACTGACCTTGCTGCTGGCCAGGTTGCTGGCCTTGTTGCTGCTGTCCGCCTAGTTGCTGGCTTTGCTGTTGTTGCTCCCCTTGGGCGGATTGCTGTTGTCCCGGTTGCTGTTGACCGGGCTGCTGCGGTTGACCTTGCCCCTGCTGATTCTGTCGCTGCTGACTTTGGCCCTGCTGCTGTTGGCCTTGCTGTGTTTCCGGAGCGTTCCGCTGAATTTCCTGGTCCAGCTCCCGGTTCAGGTCTTCCAGCCGCTGGCGCGCCTGGCGGAGCGCTTCGGTCTCGTCTCCCAGGACCGCTTCCGAGGCTTTCTCGATTCCCTCTCGAAGCTCGCGAATGCCTTCGCCGGCCGCCCCCTCCTGCTGCTGAGCGTCCTGGGCCAGCCCCTGACGCACCGAGCGTTCGGCCGACTGCAGTGTCTGTTCGAGCTGCCGCTCCTGCACGCCACGCGCCGCGTCATAGAGCCGCTCGGACAACAGCGGTTCGGTTTCTTCCGCCTCCACGATCGTTTCGCGCATCTGGTTTTGCAGCTCGCCCAGCCGCTGGCGCTGTTGGCTCAGTTCTTCGGCAATCGGCTCCCGCTGATTGTCCTCGCGGAGGGACTTTGTTTTCGGTCGCTCTCTCGACTGCCCCTTGGAAGATTTTTTTGAGCCCGACGGCTCCGGTTGCTGTTGGTTTGGCTGCTGGCTTGTCTGTCGCTCTTGCTCGGCGGCACTGGTGTCATTGAGCCGCTGCGACAAGTCTTGCTGGCGCTCGTCGAGCTGCTGGGCCGCCCGGCGCATCTGCTGCACTTCCTCGGTGAAGCGATTTGCGGCCCGGTGGCGGAACTCCTCGCGCAAGTCCTCGAATTGCTGCTCGGCCCGCGTCCCGGAGGCAGCCGCCTGAGTCACCTGCTGCTCGTCGAGCGCCTCCGACGCCCGCCGCACGTTGTCGCGCGTCTCGTCGAGCTGCTGCCGCTCGTTGGCCATTCTTTCGGCATTTTCCGGCTGATCGAGCCGCGACTGAAGCTCGTCGGTGTTTTGCAGGATTTCGCGCTGCTCGTCCTGTAGTCGCTTGAGTTGACGGCGGATTTCCTCCTTTTGCTCCTCGGTGCGGGCTTCCTCCAGCGCCGACTGCAACTCCTTGAGCCGCTCGTTCAGGTCGTGCTGGCGGCGGGCCAACTCGCGCAGGCGATTGAGCACTTGCCGATTCTCGCGGTCGGCGGCCGACTCCTCTTGCTGCTCCTGAGCGGTGCGCTGGGTTTCGTAGCGGTTCTGTTCGTTGCGCAGGTCGAGCTCGTTGAGCTGCTGCTGTTGCTGGCCCGAGCGGGCCTGGCTCTGCCGCTGCTGCCCCTGCGAGCGCTGCCGCTGCTGCTGGCGGATCACGTCGTGCTCTCGGGCCCGCAGCTTGAGCAGGGCTTGAAGCGCCGCCTGCTCTTCGGTGAGTGCAGCCTTCAGCGGCGCTGCCGACGGACCACCGTGCGCAGCCTTGAGCTGCTCCGCCGCCCCGCTCATGTGCGTCAGCACCGCCTCGATGTGATCCTGCGACTGCTCGTCCGTCAGCCGCTGCGCAAGCGTCCCGGCCTGCTCGATGGCGGCAGCCTGCGAGAGCTGCACCTGCTCGACGTCGCTGGCAAACGCATCGGTCAACTTCTCGCCGATCTCGCGGCGGATCAGCTTCCACGTGGCATTGATGATTTCCTTCTGAAGTCTGGCGAGCTGCTGGGCATCCTGGGCGTTTTGCCCCTGGCCCTGCTGCTGTTGCCGCTGCTGCTCGCCCCCTGGGGGCTGCTGTCCCTGGCGGAAGATTTCCTCGAACGGCCGCACCTCGGCGAAATACATGTCGCTTTCGACCCGCCGCAACTGCCCATCCGGCCCGTGATCCTCGGCCCACCAGTAATACGACAACAGCTGGTCCGGCTCGGCCTTCAAATCCTCAAGCCGCACAACGTACGCCAACTCGTGTTTCTGTTTGGCGGCGGCCCGCTCACCCAGCACGACCTCCACAGGCTCCTGCCCGGCCATCAAGTACGACAGGCCGTGCCGCACCAGGCCAATGTCGTCATACACGGTTGCCTTCACATCGACCTCTTCCAGCGCCGAGACCTCGAGGTCCCGGGCCGGAAACGTCGGCTTGAGCGCCGGCG
>JAKEHX010000120.1 GCA_022614795.1 Planctomycetaceae bacterium
GCGAGTGCGCCGCGATTCGGCGGCGTGCATCGCAGTTTGTCGAAAAATCAGCGGAAATTGTGCAGCTAGCAGACTCCGAAATCGATGCGTAAGCCGTGTCGGCTTCCGCCTGTGCTTTCATTACCTCGTCTTCTTCGCGGTCTGCCCACTTCTCTTCTATTGTCCGTTTATCAAACGGGTCATAGTTAATAGCCATCCAGTCGTTGATGTGGCAACGACAGCCAACGGAGACCAGCAGCGAAAGCAAGCACGCGGCCAAGAGGGGTTTGGGCATCGGGGAGCAGTACAGGAAAATCCGGCAGGAATCAACGTCGATTGACTCGTTTTGCAAGGTAAACATTCCGAAATGTTTTGTGGAATAGGTTCGCGAGCGAATCCAAGCCAACGCGATTGGGCCGGGTCGAGGACGAGGACGAGGACGAACGGTTGCACCGACGAAAGGCAACTGATCGCCAGAATCGCTATCGGTCGAGTGGCCTTTTGAGGCAGTTACAGAAAAACATTTCAATGCGCCCGACTTCCTGCTACGCTACGCAAATCGCTGCGTGGGGTCGCTTCCCTCAGCTCCTTTGTGAGTCGATCCATGGGCCAGGCTATTCAATCGCGGCTCGATCCGGTTCGGCGTCGGCAGCAACAACTGCGGGCGATCTATCTCGCGGCATGGGGCCTGCTGGCCAGCAGCGCGATCCTGGTCGTGTGGGCCGCGGGCCGGCTCGCGGGATGGGAGCTGACAACGACTTTGGCGGTGGGCATTGCGATTGCCGGCCCTGCCCTTGGCTACCTGGTCGGGCTGGCATGGCGGCGCGATTGGCATGATGCAGCCGTGGCGATCGACGCGCACTATCGGCTCAAAGACCGGGCGGCGACGGCGCTGGAATTCTTGAAGAAGCCCAATTCCACGAGCGTTCACAAGCTGGCGGTCGCGGATGCGCTTTCGCACCTGGAGCGGGTCGATGCCCGCAACGTCGTTCCGCTTGCCGCGCCGCGCGTTCTGCCTTATGCCGTGGGCGCGCTGGTGCTGGCGGTGGTGGCGCTGGTCCTGACGACGCGGCCGGCCAGCGTCAATGCCAGCACGCCCGCGCCGCTGGCCGTTGTGGTCCAGTCTGCGGAGCGGGCCGCGGAGGAGTTGGCGGACCTCGAGAAGTTCGCCATGGAAGAGAAGGACCCGGAAATCGAGAAGCTCGTGGCCGAGATGAAGCAGGCCCTGGACGAGCTGAAGCAGCCGGGGATCGATCTGCGCGAGGCGCTGGCCAAGCTGTCGCAGATGCAGTCGGCCCTCGAGCAGCAGCAGGCGAAGCAAAACGCCGGGCAGATGGATACGCAGCTTCAGGCCACGGGCGAGGCGCTGGCCCTTGCCGATCCGCTGGCGGAAGCGGGCAAAGCGCTCGCTGCCGCCCAACTCGAGAAGGCGGCTGACGAACTGGAGAAGCTCGAAGCGCCGCAGCTTGACCGGCAGACAGAGAAGGCCATCCAGGAGAAGCTCGACGCCCTGGCCAAGCAGATGAAGGACTCGGGATCGAATTCGCTCAGCCAGGCCGTCGGCGATATTTCGCAGGGCCTGGGAGGCGACGGCACGCGGTTCAAGGACGGCGCGAAGCGTCTGGCCGGCGAAGCCCGCCGCCAAGGCAAGCGGAAGAAGCTGAATGACCTGCTCGTCAAGCAGTGCAATTGCCTGGGCGAATGCAAGGGCGAGTGCGAATGCGAGGGGAAGGGCAACGGCATAGGCAAGGGCGGCAAGAAGTGGGGCCTGGGGGCCAGCGGCAACGAGGCCGGCGAGAAAACGCCGCAGCTGGGCGGGAAGTACGAGAGCCGGCTGACCGGCCGGCAGACGGACGAGGGGGAGATCGAGGTTGAAACGACGCACTCGCCGGAAGGCAAGCAAGAGGCCCAGCGCGAGTACCGCGAGACATACGACAAGTATCAAAAGATCTCCGAAGCGGTCCTGGAGAGCGAGCCGATCCCGCTCGGCCACCGCCAGACGATCCGCCGCTACTTCGAAACGATCCGTCCCACCCAGGGCGAGACCGACGCAGTCCTTTCGCCGGCCCAGCCGTGAATCGGCGGCAGCCGGAATGTCGTCTTTCGCTCCGCGAAAGAACGCCCTTTCGCGGAGCGAAAGGCGACAATTGTGGTGCAGGCGTCCAGAAATCTGCCGCCCCAGGGGCGTTTGTCCCTTGTCGCCGCCGCACGATCCGTATAATGGTGAGTTTTTGCGGACCAGATTCTCCAGCCCTCGCCCCTAGCCCCAACCCCTCCGCCGATGCTCAAAGACGCCGTCGATCGCTGGACCATCTCGGACGCCAGCGAGCTCTACGATGTGCCGCGGTGGGGCAAGGGCTATTTCTCGGTCAGCAGCCAGGGGCACATGCTGGTCCATCCGACGAAGGACCCGAACCTGGCCATCGACATGAAGGACCTGATCGAGCGGCTTCAGCTCCGTGGCCTCGATCTGCCGATCCTGCTGCGGTTCAACGGCATCCTCAAGGACCGCCTCCGCGAGATTCACGACGTCTTCGCCCAGGCGATCAAGGACCACGACTACAAGGGGCGCTACGCCTGCGTCTATCCGATCAAAGTCAACCAGCAGCGGCACGTCGTCGAGCAGGTCGTGCAATACGGCAAGCGCTACGGATTCGGCCTGGAAGCGGGGAGCAAGCCCGAGCTGCTCGCGGTCGTCGCCATGACCGACGCCGAAACGCCGATCATCTGCAACGGCTTCAAGGACGCCGAGTTCATCGAAATGGCCATGCTGGCCCAGAAGATCGGCCGCCGGGTGATTCCGGTCGTCGAGAAATACACCGAGCTGGCGATGATTCTCAAATACGCCGAGAAGGTCGGCGTCCGCCCGCAGATCGGCATGCGGATCAAGCTCGCCGCCCGCGGCAGCGGCCGCTGGCAATCGTCCGGCGGATGGCGGAGCAAGTTCGGCCTGACCGTGGGCGAAATCCTGCAAGCCCTCGATGAGCTGAAGAGCCGCGACATGCTCGACTGCTTTAAGCTCTTGCACTTCCACCTGGGGAGCCAGATCACCAACATCCGCCACGTGAAGGGGGCGATGACCGAGGCGGCCCGGGCTTATGCGGACCTGGTGAAGCGCGGGGCGGGCCTGGAATATCTCGACGTCGGCGGCGGCCTGGGCGTGGATTACGACGGCTCGCAGACCAACTTCGAATCGAGCGTCAACTACACCCTTCAGGAATACGCCAACGACATCGTCCATCACCTCCAGTCGGTTTGCGACGAGGCGAGCGTCCCGCATCCGCACATCATCAGCGAGAGCGGCCGAGCGGTCGCCGCTTATCACGCGGCCCTCGTGTTCGGCACGCTGGGCGTCGCCGGCCAGGGGAACGGCGACGAAGGGCTCGACATCCCGCCCGACAGCGAGCAGCCGCTGCACGACCTGGTCGATACCTACAAAAACGTCACCGCTCGCAACGTCCTGGAGAGCTTTCACGACGCCCAGCAGGCGATGGACGTGGTGATGACGCTGTTCAGCACCGGTTATTTGGCTCTCGACCAGCGGGCCCTGGCCGAAAACCTCTTCTGGGCGATCTGCAAAAAGATCAAGCGGCTGGCCGAGCAGCTCGATTTCATGCCCGAGGAGCTGGAAGGGCTCGACACGCTCCTGTCGGACACCTACTTCTGCAACTTCTCGCTGTTCCAGTCGATGCCCGACAGCTGGGCCATCAAGCAGCTCTTCCCCGTGATGCCGATTCACCGGCTCGCCGAGCGGCCTACGCGGCACGCGGTGCTGGGCGACATTACCTGCGACAGCGACGGTAAAATCGACCAGTTCATCGACCGCCGGGACGTAAAGCGCACGATCCGCCTGCACCCCTACAACGGCCAGCCGTATTACCTGGCGGCATTCCTGATCGGCGCTTATCAGGAAATCCTCGGCGACCTGCACAACCTGTTCGGCGATACGAACACGGTCCACGTCGATACGACCCCGACGGGCGAGGTCGTGCTGGAGGCGATCGTCAAGGGGGACACGGTCCGCGAGGTGCTCGACTACGTCGAATTCGAGCCGAGCGACCTGATCACGCGGCTACAGACGGCGGTCGAAAAGGCCGTGCGGGAGAATCGCCTCTCGCACCAGGAAGCGGGCCGGTTCCTCAAGTTCTACGAGGACGGACTGAACGGCTATACGTACCTGGAAGAGCCGGGGGATTAGGGGGCTATCGCCAACCCTTTCAGCCCTGGGGGCGGTGCACGAACCGGAGCGGCACGAGGATTGCCTCGCATGGGTTTACTGGCTAAATCCAAGTCATTTTGACACCGGTGTATCGTGTTATGCCGTATTTAGTGCCTTGAACTCACCCGCTTGGCGAGATATTCTACCACCTCCTTGAAATTGAGGCCGTGACCGGAAGGCACTGATGGGAAAGAAAAGGATGGCGAAAGAGGAAGGTGGACGTTGGGAGGTGGAGGGATTGCGCGCTACCGTATTTCTTGGAGGCGAGCCATTCGACGTGGCAAGTGCCGAGAATTGGTGGGAGTTGTTGAGCGGCAGTAAGCCCGACAAGCGCGTGTCGAGTCCCAGTCGATCTAGCTTGCAGGATTTGGGACCACTAGGAGATCGAGTTTTGGTGCTCAACGTGACGCCACTGCGCATCGATTGGATCCTCCAGCCAAAACAGTCAAAGGAGTCTACTCCGTTCTCGCTCGGCGATATTGCGGCATTGCCTTTTTTTGTTGACTTTATCGACAAATGGATTAGCAAACATTGCCCGCCAGCCGTACGGCTTGCGCTTGGCGTAGAGTTGCATGTCATCGCGGACTCTGTGATTGGAGCCAATAGGCTCTTCAGGAAATACGTCTCCGCGGTCAACATTCCTGATGAGGCTACGGATCTCGGGTTTTCCGTTAATCTCCCAACTCAAGAGAGTATCGCGGGACGAGTTCAGCTAATTAACCGCTTGATGCAATGGAATGTGCTTCAGCTTGTGATGGGCCAAATCGAGTTTCAACTCGGCTCGAGCGTCGCAAGCACTTCGAATGAGAGTTTTCCTGTATTGAATTTGAGGCTCGACATTAATACGGACGCAGAAAACCGAAAACCGATAGGCCGGCGAGAACTTTGCAAGCTGTTGGAGCGCTTTGCGGAAATCGCCACTCGGATTTCTGCGAAGGGTGATTCTGTATGATCACGAAAGAAATCAACGCAGATGCATCGACAGAAGTTCGACTCAATGACTCAACTGGAATCGACGGCCAGCGTGGGCTTTCTAAGATACCGTCGTCGGCTCGCACATCGGGAACAAGACATCCTGGAGCGAATGGCGCGTCAACGTCAGTTCCCGCCGAGCTTGACGAGCAGGTGGGAATTGAAGCTCAATGTGTCTTTCAAGCCCATCGTTCAATGCATTTTGAAGATGGACGTGAGAACGCTTTTCGTGACGCGATCGAAGGGCTGGTGCGGAGATATGGAACCACCGCCGTGAATGCGATTAGCAAACTCTTGCTGGTCGACAAGCCAATGGAGAGGGGAGTCGTAACTACTGAAACCGCTGTTGAATGTCTGCGACTACTTGGTGAGATCGAGGACCGGCGTTCAGCGACGGAAAGGTTACTGCTCTTGGTGCGATGCCTAAACTCTCCGCATGCATCGTTTCGGGACGCCGCGGCGCTTGGATTGCTTGAGCTTGGCGACAACGAAGCGGTGAACTACTTAAGGAATGCGACTTCGAAGGAAACGAATCCAATTGTCAAAAAGAACATTCTCGCCGTCGTAGATGAATTTGAAACAAAATAAGACTCGTGGCATTACTCCTTCGAAAGATTCGGCAGAGTCGATGGCTTGAATTGGTCGCCGTTCCCACGGTCTGGAATGGGAACAATACGCATGATGCGTCAGCGGATCCCCTCGCAGATTTTCAATCTTTGGAAGGCAAGATCTCATTGTGGAGAATTGAGGAAGAGGGCTCCAACATTAATGACGTCGTTGTTGCATTGGCTAGCACAACCGACCGTCCTGATCCCATGGATTTCCTGATCTTCGACAGCAAGCACCTGGACGACGCGAGAATAGAATTTGAAGGATCGCCGGGAATTTCACCATTTGCAGCCGCCAATGAGTTCCACATCGACGCGGTGAAAGTGAAGGCTCGATCGCTTGCGCATCTAGTGGTATCGCTAGTTATGGATGCGCAGAAACAGATCAGCAGAATTCCAAAGAGCAAGGTACTTGATCTGGTTGCTTCGGCAGTGAAGCGAGATTTACTTGCGATGGACAAGCTCAAGAAGGGGTTTCGGGAAGAAGTCCAACGCCAACTCGCACAGTAGCCCATCAACCCAAACTTCCAGCCACGCCAACTTACGCTGCCGAAGAAACCCCGCGCAGCAGCGATTGCCGGCGGAGATCGGCCACGTATTGCCGGAGGACGCGCTCCTGCGGCGTCCATTGGCGGCGAATCGCCGCGGCAGCCAGGCGAATTTCGGCGGGCGTGGGAACGGCGCGCCGGCGATGATGCGAGATGGGTCGTGTGGCGAGCATCGTAGTCTCCTTTCTCTCTTTTGGAGTGCGGCGACTTGTCGCCGCTTTGGGAGTTACGGATATCGATCCACCCGAAAATGCCAAAACATGCAGTCGGCGAAATCCCAAAATCTTAAAGCGGCGAC
>JAKEHX010000121.1 GCA_022614795.1 Planctomycetaceae bacterium
CGAGTGCGCCGCGATTCGGCGGCGTGCATCGCAGTTTGTCGAAAAATCAGCGGAAATTGTGCAGCTAGCAGACTCCGAAATCGATGCGTAAGCCGTGGCCCGCTAGGATGTTCCGTTTGGGCATTATGGCGAACCTGCCCATTCAATCAACCGGGGCTATCGGCGCGTCACGGGCCAATACTTGGGATTCTGCGGGAAGGCGCAGCGCGGCTGGCCGCAGTGACACGCGTTGTCCTAGCATTTCGCGCGCCGCGAACCGATTGATGCAATTCTCTTGATGTCAGGTCGATCACAGGCAGTAATTTAAGCCACCTGGCGATTTCTGCCAGTTCAACTCCGTCGGACAACTTGTCGCGGTCAGGTCTGCTCCTGCTTTGGCATCCACCGACAACTCCAATGGACGGCTTGGTACCAGATCTAATTGGGGGTAAACGTGATAGGCTTGTCCAAATTTTTTACGAATTCGGCTACCAATCGGCTAACAAAGTGATGGAAGTCCGTCCAGGCGTGGACCATGAGAAATTCTCGCCCGCGCGCGAGAATTGCAAATCCGTCCCATGGCTGATGTACGGTTTACAATCCGGCTCCCTCACTCCTCATCGTCGATCCACATGCGTAGTCGCTGTGGCTCAAGGCGCACGCGATGACCGGCGAGCGCGGAGCGTCCCAATCGATTGCCCACGTCCTCGCCTTCCGGCGGCAGAACATAAGCTCTCACGCCCCGCAGCACGCATCTTCCCAGCCTCAAATAGCCGATCGTAATTCGCGCGGCGGCCAGTTCGCGGTTGGGCGCCGCCTGTACGGCTTCGCGGACCGCATCATCCGGTAGAACTAGTCCAATCGCTTGAGCCGTCGATGCGGTGAGCACGACCGGCCCTTCGTCGTCGCCGGTCCAAGTGAAGGTGGCGGGGGCTCGCTCGTCGAGCAGCACCGTGAAGCGCGTGTGTCCACCCTGCTGAAACGTGGGGACCCACGGCGTGGCCGCGAGCTTTTCATATTTGCCAAGCTGCTGCAAATCCGCCTTGTACGTCCGCTGCGGCCCGAGTCGCTGCCCTTCGCCTGCGCGGCGCAGCGCTTCTGCCAGATCCGGGTCGCTGCTCAGCGTCATGTACTGATCGACAATTGCCGGCACGGCCTGGCGGATCCAAGCGATCGCGGCCAACAGCTCGCATCGCTGGCTGGCCAGATCGATCACCAAGAGCCGCACGTCCCCCCGGCTGCCGAGCTTGCGTGGTTCGAGCGCGCTCGCTTCCAGGGCTTTCAACTGCCGCTCGAGCAGCTCGCGCTGCGGATCGGCGGACGACAGCCGCGCCAGTGACTGCTTGAGCACGGCTGCCGCGGGCCGGCTTTCGTTCCAAGCCTGCTGATTGGTCTGTACGACGCCGTCGAGGTCCTTCTCGACCGCAATCAGCCGCTCGCGCCGCTTGGGCAACTCGTTCAGCTTGCCGCGCAGCTCGATCTCTTGCGGCAATACCCACAGGTTGTCTCCCAGTTTGGCCAGGCCGTACTTCGTTTGCAGAATCTCGGTCGCGGCATCGTTGGCCGCCAGCGGCGCTGCACCGCCGACGAGTGCGACGATTAGCGCCAGCAAGAGCCAGACGACAAATCGAGATTGCAAGCGCGACATAGACACCGAATCGCCGGAGATTAGCACTCGAGCGCCATCCATCGTAAGCGAATGGCGCTGGAACCTCCAGACAGCGCGCATGTGAAGTGCTCGTTTAAGACAGAAAAATGACTGACAGAAAAATGTCCGATCTTGTCCCTTTCGGATTCTCCCATTTTTCTGTCCTTCATTTTTCTGTCAGCCTTCAGTCGGCAGACTCCGCCAGGATGCGGCGATATTTCTCGCGGGCCCGGTCGAATGCCGCCTTGGCGTCGGCTCGTTCGGGTTCGGCAATTGCCCGCTCGCGGTTTTTCCATAACAGGTCGATCACATCGAGGCACCACTGGGCGCTGCGCCCGTTGGCGCGGATCGGCTGGTCGGCGATGAGCACATTGACCGGATTGGTGTGCATCTGCGGAAAATGTCGCAGGGCGACCCAACTGCTGCGGTCGATGGCAACTTCAAATGCCACGTCATGAATCGTGCCGTCGGCCGGAACTTCGCGCTTCGCGACCGGCTGGCCGCTGACGACTAGTTCGACCAGCCGCGTGCCGCCGCGGATCATTTCGTCGTAGCGCGGGCCGTGCAGCTCGACAGTGTCGCCGACGACGCGTCGGCCCGCTGGCGGCGTGACTCCGCCGTGGGCAACCGCTTTGGGCGTTTCTTCGGCAAACGCCACCATCGCGACCACCTTGACCTTCCCCGGCCCCGATAGCTTTATGTCTCCTTCTCCGGGCCGAACCTGATTCACCTGAAATTCGACCGCGTGGGCATAGCCATCGGAAACGTACGACCGGCCGGCCCGCAGCCCCTCGCACCAGGCGGTGTAATCAAGTTGCGCCCCCGGCCCCAATCGCACATACACCCGCCCCTGGCCGACGCTCGTGCTGCTCATGCAGGGGAAATCGGTCTCGCCGCTCGCCTTGAGCGGAAAGCCGCAGTTCATGACGTGATACCAGGTGTTCCACTCCTGAATCCGCCGCGTGTCCATCGCGCTGATGAAGTCGCATACGCCTTCCGCCACGCTCACGGGCAGCTCCATCGCCCCGACGCCGTTCATTTCAGGGATAGCGTAGTTTGGCAGTTCTTCAGTAGCTTTCGCGTGCGATGCAACGAGCTCCGTCAACGACAACTGGCCATCGCGGTCGGCGTCGATCTCGTCGAACTTGTGCGGCAGCAGGGCGGCTGCCGTCTCTTCGCGGGTTAGCAGCGAATTCTGATTCGCGTCGAGCCGCGTCACGAGCCGCTGGCTGGCCGAGCGTTCATCAATCCAAAGGCCACTCGCTGAATGGGCGTATCCGGTGACGCCCCCTTGTTCTTTGCACCAGCGGAGGACTGGCGTCGTCCACGTCGGCCAACCTTTGGTCGCCAGTCCGTCCGAGCCAGGATAGGATTGGTCCTTGAGATTCAAAAGACACACATGCCCCAGGGCCTGCGACCCGAAGCCGCTGATCTCCAGGTCGTACTTGAGCAGCGTCCGCTCGTCGCTCAAATCGTGCGGCTTGGGCTGGAAGAACTGCCGCTGATAGAGAAAGCACGGACCCCAGGTGAGCACGCAGCCGACGTTGAGCCCTTCGCCTTTCACTTGCAATAGCATGTCTTCGGGCGTCACCCCTTCGGTCGGGCTGGTGTAGTGGCCGCATCCCGCCGCGTGAATGTGATGGTCGCCGCTGAGAAATCCGAAGCGCGGCGTGTCGATCCAGCGGACCAGCGCGAGCTCGAGCGTCGTCTCCGCCCGATTCGGCACTTCGATTTCGCGGCTGATTACCCGGTATTCCGGCCCGCGGCTATAGCGCAGTGTAAATTTGCCCGGCGGCAGGAGGAGCGATTGGCCGTCGGCCCGGTAGACATGCGGTTGAAAGGGAAAATCGGGCGCGAGCCGCTTGGCCTGCGGCGGAAAGACGTGCCCCTGGGCGTCGCGGACCAGAAGCCGGGCCACGGTCGGCCGCCCATCGTGGTCGGTAATCTTCAGGTTCACGCGGACCGCCGGCTTCACGTGGAACAGCACCGGCACTTCGCCGCGAAAGCCCAAGTCCTGGTTCCCCTGTTCGACGTCAAAGCCGATCGTTGCCTCGCGCTTTCCCGCTTCGTGGCTGTAGATGAGGGCAAGGGCGTATTCGACCCCCAGGCCGCTGAGCTTGTCGGCCAGCGGCGGGGCCAAGAACATCTCCACGGCCAGAAAGCGGTCCTTGCTACCCGAAGCGTTCGGGTTCTCGCCCAGCTCAGTCTGCTGTTGCCGCTTGAGGCTCAGGTCGGCGATCCCCGCAAAAACCGGCCCCGCCTGCGGGCTGACGATTTTAAGCCGCTTGGTGATCGTCGCCTCGTTGATCACCTTGACCAGCACGGGCGTGTAGCCCCCCTGCTGAAGCTCGGCCTGGGCGGGCCCGCGGAGCACCTTGACGCGCGATTCGGGATTGATCGCCACGACCAAGAGCACGTGCGGATCGACGAGCATCTGAAGTTTCGCGGCATCGCGCTCGTTGGCCGCGCCTTCAATCTTCGCGGCCTCATCCTCAGGCAAGCCGCGCCCCAGAAGTTCCATTGCCTGTACCACCCGCCGCATATTGGCCGCTAGCGGCTGCCCTTCGACGGCGATCACGGGCAAGGAGTCTTCGGCATGCGCGAAAGATCCCAACAAGAGCATGATGGCGACGAAGTGTCGTAGCCAACGATTCGCTGAATTCATGACAGCCCCAAGTTCGACTCTCGACGCGTTACAATTCGCACATGGCACTCACTGGTATCCAAGCCTTTCTAGACCTGCTCGCCGGGTTCGG
This sequence comes from Planctomycetaceae bacterium, assembly GCA_022614795.1. Lineage (GTDB taxonomy): Bacteria > Planctomycetota > Planctomycetia > Pirellulales > Pirellulaceae > CAYLLN01. The sequence continues at coordinate 4,384 of JAKEHX010000121.1, forward strand.
CGTGCGGCACATCTTCGGCAATCCCGGCACCACCGAGATGCCGCTCAACGACGCGCTCGCCACCGACCGGCGGTTTCAATATATCCTCGGCCTGGCGGAAGTGCCCGTCATGGCGATGGCCGACGGGTTCGCCATGGCCTCGGGCCGGCTCGCCGTCGTCAACCTGCACATCTCGTGCGGCCTGGGGAACGCGATGGGCATGCTCTACAACGCCTATCGCGAGGGAACGCCCCTCCTGGTGACCGCCGGCCAGCAAGACCGCCGGCTGATGTTCGAAGAGCCAATTCTTTACGGCCAGATGGTCGAAGTCGCGCGGCCCTGGACGAAATGGTCGTGCGAAGTGCAGCGGGTCGAGGACGTGCCGATCGCCGTTCGCCGCGCCGTCCAGACGGCGCTCACGCCCCCAACCGGGCCGGTGTTTCTCTCGCTGCCGATCGATGTGCAGATGGAAGTGGGGCAGGCTTCCAGCCTGCCAACGTCCACGGCAGGCAGGATGCCTGCCCCACTCGACATGACGCCGATCAAGCTCCCCGACGCGCGCATCCGGCCGCCGCTGGCCGCCGTCGAGCAAGCGGCCCAGCTCCTACTGGCGGCGAAAAACCCCGCCATCCTCGCCGGCAGCCGCATCACCGAGCGCGACGCGATGGCCGAGCTGGTTGCCCTGGCCGAAGCGCTGGGAGCGCCGGTCATCACCGAAAGCGGCACGACGCACGGCCGCCTCGCCTTTCCCAGCGACCACCCGCTCAACGGCCAGGGGCTCCCGCTCTGGTCGCCGGAGGTCCGCGAACGGCTCAAGGAATACGACGTGCTCCTGGTCGTCGGCATGGATCTGTTGCGGCAGTACATCTACTTCGAGCCGTCGCGGCCGATCCCCGAGCACATCCAGCTCGTGCAGATCGACGAGAATCCCTGGCAGATTGGCAAGAATTACGCCGCCGCGGTCGGTGTCATCGGTGACACGAAAGTCTCGCTCAGCGAGCTGCTCCTGCAAATCAACAGCCCGCGCTCGCCCGAATTCGATGCTCGCGTCCGTGAGCGAACAGCTCGCCACGTGGCCCGCCACGATGCCGCTCGGGAAGCCCTGAAAAAGAAGGTCGAGGCCCACCGCGACATTCGCCCGCTGTCGCCCTTGGGTCTCATGGGCGCCTTGGCCAAGGTGCTGCCCGACAACGTGGCGGTCATCGAAGAGGCGGTGACCACGACCAACACCACCTTCGAACGCCTCGGCGTGCTCAAAAACACGACCGGATATTTCGGCCATCGCGGCTGGGCCCTCGGCTGGGGATTGGGCGTATCGATCGGCGTCAAGCTCGCCTGGCCCGACCGGCCCGTACTCGCCCTGCTCGGCGAAGGGGCCGCGGCTTATGGCGTGCAAGGCCTGTGGTCCGCCGCCCGATATAGCGTGCCCACCGTGTTCGTCATCTGCAACAACGCCCAGTACCAGATTCTCAAGCTTTGCGGCAAAAGCCTCAGCCTCCCCGAAGCTGGGAAGGAGCGCTTTGAAGGCTGCGACCTCGTCGAGCCGGAACTCGACTATCTTGCCCTAGCCAAGGGATTTGGTGTCGAGGCCCATCGCGTCAACGAGCCGGACGAGCTGGCCGACCGGGTCAGCGCCGCCTTCCGGGGCGACAAACCGATTTTGTTCGACGTGCCCATCGCCCGCGGCCTTCAGCCGCGGCTGCAATATGGCTAAGGATTGGGCGACATAGTGACATCGGGTTTTGGAAGCACCAAACTGCAAGCACCAAGCACCAAACAAGCACCAAGGACTCAATGCAACAATGTTCCAAACGAGCATTAATGCCGCTATCCCAGATGGCTCTCTAGTCCACACGGCAAGTTTAAGACATTC
>JAKEHX010000017.1 GCA_022614795.1 Planctomycetaceae bacterium
ACTTCATCCTGCCGGGCGGCTCGCCCGCGGCCGCTTTGCTCCACGTTGCCCGCGGCATCTGCCGGCGGGCGGAGCGGCGGGTTGTCACGCTCGCCAGCCAGCCTCAGGCGGCCATTTCCGCGCAGATCATCCAGTATCTGAACCGGCTGGGGGACTATCTGTTCGTCGCAGCCCGCAGCGCCGGCCAGCATGCCAGCATTGCCGAAATTCCCTGGGAAAAGCCGAGCGGTTAGCAGCGGCCAATTGATACTATGCATGGCAGTCTTCAGATTTTCTCATGACCGCCCTTGTCATGTGAATTTTCCGTGATTAAGCTGTGCCCCTGAAACTTCGACTCCTGCATCAGGCAACGGCCGTGCCTTCGGGCCCGTCCGGCGGGAGCGAGGTGGTCAGCAGTGTGGATGGCCCGAGGCCATCAGGCGGCGCGCTGCCCCAGCAAACGGGACACTCTGTCCAAAGGTAGGGGGTATGCGCCATTTCTCTTGGATCGTGATGCGCTCGCTCTGCGCGCTCACTTTGCTCGCTATTGCCACGTCGGTTTGGGGACAGGAAGCCGCGCCTCCGAGCGTGGAAGATCAAATCAAGGCGCTGGACGCCAAAGTGGGCGGTGCTGCACTCGCCGGCCACAACGCCTGGATGCTCACATCGTCGGCTCTGGTGCTTTTCATGACCGCGCCCGGTCTGGCCATGTTCTATAGCGGCCTGGTCCGAAAAAAGAACGTGCTCGGCGTGATGATGCAGTGCTTGTTCCTGATGGGCTTGCTGACAGTCGTCTGGGGCTTGTACGGCTATTCGCTGGCGTTCGGAGGAACGCGGCCGGCCGACACGGCAACCGCTGAGGAGAAAGCTGCCGCGAACTACTCTCCGTTCATCGGCAACACCGAGTTCCTGCTCATGAAGAACGTCCAGCGGCAGTGGGACGACGCCGCCAAGGACGTCAGTACGCCGCAGGAAGGGGCCATTCCTCGGCTCACGCACATGCTGTTTCAGGGCATGTTCTTCATCATCACACCGGCCCTGATCTGTGGTGCGTTCGCAGAACGGATGAAGTTCAGCACGATGGTCGTGTTCATGATTCTGTGGGGCACGTTCGTTTATTGCCCGCTCTGTCACTGGGTTTGGGACGCCGGCTTGCTCGCCTACGGCCCGGGACTGGCCGGCGGAGCACTGGACTTTGCGGGCGGAACCGTCGTGCACATCAGCTCGGGAGTCTCGGCCCTCGTTTGCGCGCTGGTGATGGGCAAGCGTCTGGGCTACGGCAGCGAGCCGATGCCGCCGCACAACCTGACCTATACCGTGCTCGGGGCGGCCATGCTCTGGGTTGGTTGGTTCGGCTTCAACGCGGGCAGTGAACTGGCTTCGGACGGCCTGGCCTCTAGCGCCTTCTGCGTGACGCACTTCGCCGCGGCGGCGGGAACGCTGGCCTGGGCGGGAATGGAGTGGATCACCCGCGGCAAGCCGAGCGTCCTGGGCGCTGCGTCGGGTGCCGTGGCCGGTCTGGTATGCATTACGCCGGCCTCGGGCTTCGTGCAGCCAATGCCGGCGCTGGCCATGGGACTGGCCGTGGGCATCGTCTGCTTCCTGGCCTGCACCAAGCTCAAGTCGGCATTTGGCTATGACGATTCGCTCGACGCCTTCGGCGTTCACGGAATCGGCGGCACGCTTGGCGCCATCCTGACGGGCGTCTTTGCGACACGCAAGGTCGCCGACCCGGTGCTCATCAGCGGCGGGGGCAAGGCCGTGGGCCTCGTCGATGGCAACGCCAGCCTCCTCGTCGGCCAGCTTGTCGCGGTGGTCGTCACCTGGATCCTCGCCGCGGTCGCCACGTTCGTGATCCTCAAGGTGCTCGACGTCACGATGGGCCTGCGGGTCAAAAAGGACGAAGAGGTGCAAGGCCTGGACCTCAGCCAGCACGGCGAAGAGGGCTACATCTTCATTTAGTCCGGCACTAGACTGGACAGAACATCTCCCGCGGGCCGCGGCTTTTGCAAGGTCCGGCCCGCTTGCCTGATTCCAACACTTCGTTTCCCGCACTATTCCGCTCCCAGCCGGCGACCTGCGTCCCAAATTCCGCTCGCGGCGACGGCGCTTTGGAGTTTCTCCATGAAGAAAGTTGAAGCCATTATCCGCCACTTCAAACTCGAGGACGTGAAGAACGCCCTGACCGAGCGCGGCGTCCACGGCATGACCATCTGCGAGGTCCGCGGCTTCGGACGCCAGAAGGGTCACACCGAGATGTACCGCGGCACCGAGTACGCGGTCGATTTCGTCCCCAAGGTCAAGATCGAGGTTGTTTGCTCCGACAAGAACCTGGCCCTGGTGATCGACACGATCATGCGGGCGGCGCAGACCGGCCAGATCGGCGACGGCAAGATTTTTGTCGCGGACCTCAAGGACGTCGTCCGCATTCGCACGGGCGAAACCGGCGAGGATGCCCTCTAGGATTGACCGGACCACTGCTAACATCTCCAAAGCTCGCGGCGCCCACCTTTTGTAAGCAAGGCGTGCCGCGAGCTTTCCTTCTTGATATCGACCATGTCCGCCGGCCTTCGACTCAATTCGACCGTCGTCGCCGCACGCCAGCGGCTGGTTGCCGGCCGCGAGAAGCTCCGCCGCCAGCACGACAGCGGCTCCCCCGGCGTGCAGGTGTGCGCTCACCTGACGGACCTGCTCGAGTCGATCGTCCTCGATCTGTTTCAGACCGCCCTGGACGACCTCGATGAGCCGTCGCGCAAGCGGCTGGCGGGCAGCACCGCGCTTTTGGCCCATAGCGGATTTGGCCGCCGCGAAATGGCCCCCTTTTCCGATATCGACGTGATGCTGCTGCATCCGTTTCGCGACGAGGCGCTCGTGCCGCTGGTGAGGCGTTTTACGCAGCATCTTTACGACCTGGCCCTCGATGTGGGTTTCTCGGCCCGCACTCCGGCGCAGGCTTGTGCACTGGCGTTCGCGGATGCGACGGTGCTCACCTCGCTCACCGAATGCCGTCTGATCGGTGGCAACGAGGAGCTGTACGAGCAATTCGACGGCCGCTTTCGCCGCATGACGCGGCGCCGCCGCCGCCGCCTGCTCACCGCCACTGAAGCCGCCCGCCGCGACGAGCGGGCCAAGTACGGCGAAACGGTGTTCCTGCTGGAGCCCAACGTCAAGCGCTCCCGCGGCGGCCTGCGCGACCTTCAGTTCATCCGCTGGATCGGCTTCATCCGCTACGGCGAAAACGAATTCGACGGACTGCGGCAGGCGGGTTGGCTGACCGCCGACGACGAGCGGACGCTGCGCAGGGCTCGCGACTATTTGCTGTGGCTCCGCAACGACCTGCACTTCGCCGTCGGCAAGGCCAGCGACCTCTTGGACCGCACCGAGCAGCTCCGCCTGTCCGAGGCCCGCAACTACGCTCCGCTCGAGGGCCTCTTGCCAGTCGAACAGTTCATGCGCGAGTATTTTCAGCACACCACGGCCGTCCGCGAGATCGCGTCCAACTTCGCGGCCGGCGCCCGGCCCCGTTCGGTCTGGAGTTGGCTCACGGAGCCGCTCTTCAGCCACGAGTTTGAAGGCGATTTTCGCATTGGCCCGACGTCGATCTCGCTCACGCGGCAGGGACTCGCCAAGATCGGCGGAGACCTGGCCGAGGTGCTGCGCCTCCTCGACCTGGCCAACTACGCCAACAAGCGGATCGATCATCGCACCTGGCAGACGATCCGCACTGCGATGAAGGAGCGCGGCCCGGCCGATCCAGCCGCTCCCCTGCCGCCGGAGGTCTGCGAGCGGTTCTTGTCGCTGCTCTCGCAGCCCCCGCGGCTGGCCGAGTCGCTCCGCAAGCTGCACGAGCTGCGGGTGCTCGAGCAGATCGTTCCCGCCTTCACCCATGCCCGGGGCCTGTTGCAATTCAATGCCTACCATCGCTTCACGGTCGACGAGCACTCACTCCAGGTCGTCGATGAGCTGACCAGTTTGCAGCACGAAGCGGGGACGCCCGGCGAGGTCTATCGTTCCCTCCGCAACAAGGGGACGCTGCACCTGGCCGCGCTGATCCACGACCTGGGCAAGGGTTATGTCGAGGACCACAGCGAAGTCGGCCTGCGGATCGCCGAGCAGCTCGCCGCCCGGTTGCACCTGCCGGAGCAGGACGCGGAAATGCTCAAGTTCCTCGTGCACAAGCACCTGCGAATGTCGCACCTGGCCCAGCAGCACGACATCCAGGACATCAACGTGGTCGTGCAGTTCGCCGTCGAAGTCGGCTCGCCCGAGCGGCTCAAGATGCTGTACGTGCTGACGCTGGCCGACCTGGCGGGCGTGGGCCCGGGCGTGCTGAACCAGTGGAAGCGGGAGCTGCTCACCGATCTGTATCGCCATGCGCTCGACCTCTTGACCAGCGAATCGCCGGCCGACGCCGCCAGCCAGCGCCTCCGCTCGCGCCGCGAGGAGATTCTCAGCCTGGCCCGCCGGCTGGACGGCGTAGCCTGGTGGGAGACGCAGGTCGTCGCCCTGCCCGCCAGTTGCATGTTTGCCGGTCCTCCCAGGCAGATCGTCGAAGAGCTCGAACGCCTGCGCAAGCTGCCGCATCGGGACGCGGTCGCCTGGGGCCGCCACTTGCCGGAACGCAATGCCACCGAATACACCGTCGGCACCTACGAAGAAATCACTCCCGGAATCTTCCACAAGCTGACCGGCGCCCTCACCAGCCACCGCCAGCAAATTCTGTCCGCCGACATCAATACGCTGGCCGAGGGCATGGTTCTGGACCGCTTTTACGTCGAGGACCAGGACTTTGCGGGCACGCCGCCGCCCGAGCGCCAATCGCAAATCTGCTCGGCCCTGGTCGCGTCGCTCAAGGACGCCAGCGGCAGCCAGCCGGCCTTTCGCAAGCTCTGGCAGGAGCGCTCGCCCGAGCAGAGCGCGGCGATTCAGCATTTGCCCACGCGGGTCACGATCGACAACAACACGGCGGAGCGGTTCACGATCGTCGCCGTGTTTGCCTACGACCGGATGGGTCTGCTGTACGCGGTGGCCCGGGCCCTGTTCGAGCTGGGGCTGTCGGTGAGCAAGGCCAAAATCGGCACGCACCTCGACCAGGTTGTGGACGTGTTCTACGTGACCGATCAGACCACCGGCGCCAAGATCACGGGCGACCAGCGCCTGGCCGACATTCGCAAGCACCTGCTCGCGGCGATAGAGGCGCTTGAAACCAAATAGGTCCGCCGGGTGCCACTGCTGGCTTGCCCAGCAGTGCCGCCGATCACGCCATTGGCCCAACCCCCGCCGCGCTCTTAGAACACATTCTAAACTTCAAAAAATCCCGTGCCTCATGCTCATTAGTTTCGTTGCGCCGCAACGACTTACAGCAACAAACGGGTGGCCTTTAGTCCATAAACCTTAGAACAGCTAGAATAGTTAGCCCTGCCTTGGGGCCACGCTCCGCGAATGGCAAACTCTCCGCCGTTAATGATCGCCTTTCGCTCCGCGCAATCGCCCTTTCGCAAAAGACGACACGCGCCCTGACTCCTCTTCCACCAGCTTGTCAAAGAACATCAACTCTCTCGCCTGGCGAGAAAGGCCGCGGCGACGAAATGTACCAAACTGACAGTCGTTCGTCCGCACCGAGAACAAGTTGCAAATCTTGTACCGTTTGTTCACGTCACAAGTGGATTTGACGTAACTTCCTCACCGGCTGCGACTTGCAGCCGTCGCGACCCCTGGCCCGGCGGCACCCACGCCTGCCACTTTTTGAAAGCACGAGTTAGCGAAACTGGCAGGGCGACGGCTACGAGGGCGAGTCTCCTGCCGCTGTCCTCTGTTTCGTTTC
>JAKEHX010000122.1 GCA_022614795.1 Planctomycetaceae bacterium
CCCGGGCAAATCCGCGAAATCGTCTCGGCGCACGTCACCCGCGAGGTGCTCGTGCGGCTGTCCGAGGACTTTGTGGCGGTGGTGGGCTGACAGCGACGCGACAATAGGGTAGTGAGCGTTGTCCCTCATCTTGCCGCGCCACCGATGCGCGGGCTAGGCTGGAAACCAGCGTTTCTGCCCTTCCCTCGCCAATTCTCTGCCCAAGGATGTTGCCATGTCTCGCCGTTCCCTCACTACTGGTGTGCTCTTGTTTCTGGCCGGCCTCGTGGGATTTGCCATAGGCACCGTCAGCCCGGGCACGGCCCAGGAATCGAAGCCGCCCAGCGCCGGCGACGCCCAGCTCAAGACGCTCGAAGACAAGGCGGCCTACGCGATTGGCCTGAACATCGGCAAGGGCCTTTTGAGCGATGAGCTGTCGGTCAACCCCGACCTGGTTGCCAAGGGGCTTGTTGACGCCCTGAAAAAGTCAAAGCCCTTGCTAACCGAGGACCAGATCGTGGCCACGATGACGGAGTTTTCCAAGGCAATGCAGGCCAAGGCCACGGCCAAGAACAAAGTCGCCGCCGACAAGGGTGCCGCACTCCTCGCCGAGAACAAAAAGAAGAAGGGGGTGACGACCACGGAGAGCGGCTTGCAATACGAAGTGATTACCGCGGGGAAGGGTGCGTCGCCCAAGAAGACCGACAAGGTCAAGGTCCACTACCACGGCACGCTGGTGGACGGCAAAGTCTTCGACAGCAGCGTCGAGCGCAAGGAGCCCGCGTCGTTCGCCGTCAACGAGGTCATTCCCGGCTGGACCGAGGCTCTCCAGCTCATGAAGGTGGGGGACAAGTGGCGGCTGCACATTCCGCCGGACCTCGCTTACCGCGATCGCGGCACTCCCGGCGGCCCGATCCCGCCCAATGCCGTTTTGATCTTCGACGTCGAGTTGCTGGAAATCCAGAAGTCGGCGCCGTAGGACAGTCGGCACCGTAGGACAGTCGGCACCGTAGGACAGTCGGCACCGTAGGACAAGCGTCTGGCTTGTCCAGACTTCTCGATGGTCGTCAGGGCTGGGACAACCGGGACGGTTGTCCTATGAGAAACGCCAGCAAATCGCGCAGCTCCTGCGCGGTCAGATTCTCGGCCAGACCGGCCGGCATGACCGATTGGCTGCTGGGCTGTCGGCGGTCGATGTCGTTGGGATGGACGTGGAAAACGCGGCCGTTTTGATCGGCAAACTTGATCCGGCCGTCCACTTCGTCGCCGACGTGGATGCCGGTCAGCGACTCGCCTGCGGTCGTCAGGATCGACCAGTTGGTGAACATCGGTGCGATCTCGCGGCTGGGATCGACGATCGATTGCACGAGCCGCTCGCGGGTCATCGTGCGGCCGATGTTCGTCAAATCCGGCCCGATCTGGTAGCCGCGGCCTTCGAACTCGTGGCAGCGGAAGCAGCCGCCGACGCGGAGGTGATAGAAGATCCGCTCGCCAGCCTGGGCATTGCCTTCCCCCTCGGCGAGCGCCAGCCACGCGGCGTGGTCTTCCGGTTTCGGCAGGTTCTTGGGCGGATTGCGGGCCAGCACGCGCTCGGCCAGCTCCTTTCGCGGGCCAGCGGGCTTGCCGGCGAGGTCCGCCAGCTTTTGCTTCTCCCCTTCGTTCATGTCGAATCCGCGCAGAGCGCGAAGCGCCTCGTCGGCAACTTCAGCGCTATCGCCCGCCGCCAACTCCATGAGCAACTTGCGGTCGTTGTCGTTCCCTGGCGAGAGGCCCAGGATCGCCTCGCAGCGTTCCTGCGTGCTGTGATCCTTGCCACTGGCGATTTCGCGCAGCTGCGGCCAGCGATCGGCATCGGGCCGCTGGCGGATTGTGCGAATCGCTTCCAGCCGAATTGATTCGCTTTTGTCGCCCAGAAGTGTTTTCAGCAGATCGGACGTAATCCCCGGATGTTCCGGCGGGAGGGAGCGCAGTGCGAATCGACGCACGTCGGCCTCGGCCTTGCCGTCGGCCAGGAGCCTGGCGACGTACGCGTCGCCGGCCGATTCCGCTTTCGGATCGCTCCCCGGCCCCCGGTCGAGGATGTCCAGCGTGGCCAAGGCCGCCTCAAACACCTGGCGGGTCTTGGCATGGGCAATAGCCCACTCAACTTCTTTGCGCAACCGCTGGTCGCGCAGCTCGGCAATCCATTCCAGACCGATCAATTGGACTTGCGGATCATCGCTCCCAGTGACCATCGTAGCCGGCACATGCGGGACGAACCGATCCGAACCAAAGTTGCGGACGACGAAAGCCCACCCCGGGCCCCCTTGGTGATACTCGGCGTCCCACTTCGGCGAAACCGCTATGAGTCCATTCACTTCACGGACAATCTCATTCTCGAAAGCCCGCGGATGACGCGTCTTCATCCAGTTCGTCACCAACCTCACGGCAGCTTGCTGGAGGAAAGGATCGGGCGAGTGAAGCTCCTGGCGACCAGAGGGGAGTTGCAGGAGCGCGCGGAGGGCTGCGGCTTTGATCTCGGGTGTCAATGCCTGATCGTCGAGCGCTTTCATCCGCGCGTCGTGGTTGAGGAAATACGCGGGGCTCATGATCTCGGCATATTTCGCGGGAGCGTCGGCAGCCAGCAAGCTCATCCACTCCTGGTGTCCCGCGAGGTCGCTCTCTAGAAACCGCCGCGCGGCGACGGACCGCACCTCCTTGCTGCCGTGCGTTTTTGAGATTTCCAGGGCCTTGTCGGGAGTGAGATGCCGGGCCCCCGCCTCGCGCCACGGACCGTGCCGCGAGAGCAAGGCTTCGGCGATTTCCCTGGGCCTGGTTCGCTCGGGCGGATTCTTCGCCGAAAGTCGCCAGACGCGGCCCTTGCCGTGGAGGTTGTACGACTTGTCGACCCAGTCACTGAAAAAGATCGAGCCGTCGGGGGCCATTGCGAGGCCGACGGGGCGGAAGTTCTGGTCGCCGCGGAGGACGGGCGTCATCTGGGCACTGAACGACGCGCCGCGGGGCTTGAGGGGATAGCGCTCCAGCTGATGATCGCCCCAGCTGGTGACCAGGAGATCGCCGCGGTAATCCTCGGGCAAGTTGTCGGACTCGTATGCCAGCACGGCGCAAGGGGCCTCGCCCGTGCCGGCGACCATCGGCAGCGTGCCGGGAAGCTCGCCGTTCCAAGCGGTGAAGGGATGCACTCCCTTGCGGCCGTTGCGGAAGCGATAGCCGTAGTCGCCTCCCTCGACGATGTGCAAGAGGCGGCAGGGCGGCCGGCTGTCGGGGTCGTTATCGACGGCAAACAGCCGGCCGAAGGCGTCGAAGCAAAGGTGGAACGGGTTCCAGAAGCCGGTGGCGACGCGGCGGAGATTTTTGCCTTCCGCCTCGCAGCAGTAGATGTTGCCCCCCTCGCCGCCGCCGGCCAGCGTCTTGCCGTCGCTGCCAATCAGTTTGTAATCGGCCCCCAAGTTCTCGCCGAAGCCGAAATAGACGTTGCCCGCGAAGTCGAAGGCGAATCCCGACAAGCCGTTGTGCGGATAGTTGCCGGCCGTTTCGAGGTGGCAGATTTGCGTGCGCTCGTCGGACTTTCCGTCACCGTCCTTATCGCGGAGACGGAAGACCTCGGCCCGTGTCGCCACATAAATCGAGCCGTCGTAGTAGACGGCCAGATTCATCGTGTGCGTGGTCCCCTCGAAGAAGACGCTGATCTTGCGGGCCTTGCCGGTGGCTGGGTCGAAATCGTCCATGAGCAGAATGCGATCGTGCATCGGACCCTTGTAACCTTCAGGCCGAAAGTGGGTGTGGCTTTCGATGACGAGCACTCGGCCCTGGTCATCGACGGCCAGGCCGGTGGGAGTGACCACGTCCGGTTCCGCGGCGATGAGCTGAACCTGAAGGCGGTCGTCGAGAACGGCAGGAGGCGTGATGTCGGCGGCGAGGGTTGAGACGACGATTAGTAGGAGGGCGTTCATGCCGGGCATCGGGGTTCGGGGCTCGGGGTTCAGGGTTCAGGGTTCAGACGGAAAAGGTCCAGCATCATTCTGACCTCCGACTTCCGACCTCTGACCTCAGACAGTTGAATGCGGCGGACGATCCGTTTCAACTGCCGACGAACTGTCCGATCAGTATTGCCGCGGCGCCACTGGTGATAATGAGGGACGTGGCAATCAGCACTCGCCACGAAAGGGCCCAGGAGCCCAGGAACAAAACGAGGCCGGTCTTGACGAGGGTATTGGCGATTGCGGCGATGGTGATCGAGGTCGCGGCAATGCTGGCCCAAGTCGCGGAATTCGCTTGCTGTCCCTCCTCAGGCTGCGCCTTTGCGAATTCGGCCATCGAAAGCGTGATGGCATCGACATTGGTCAGGCCGGCCAGAGCGGCGACGGCGTAGTAGCCCCGCCCGGGCCAGTAGGTCTGCACCAGCTTCACCGCCAGCAGCACGGCCGCGAACACCAGGGCGAACTTGATGGCCGAGGTCAGACTGAACGGGTTTTTCAGGGGGACGCTGCTGGCGGCGATCCCCTCGGAGGCGCGATCGATGTAGTAGAACACCGCGGCCACGACGGCCACGACCAGGCCCATCGCTCCAATCGGGACGGCGATCGATCGCAGCAGGGGCGGATGGACATAGGCCACTTCGGCGGCAATCCTCCCGAACATCACCGTCCACGCGATCAAGAGGCCCGCGGCCAGGCCATTGGCCAAGCCGATCGAATCGCTGTCTTTGCTGCGGCGGGCCAAGGCGAGCGTGACGGCTGTCGAGGAAGCCAGCCCGCCAAACAGGCCCGTCAGAGCCGTGCCGTGATGCGAGCCCAGCCAGCGCGACGCGACATAACCGGCCAGCGACAGGGCCGAGATCAGGATGACCAGCCACCACAGCTTGCCGAGGTTGATCGCGCCCCAAGGATCGATCGGCTTGTCGGGCAAAATAGGCAAGACGATGAAAGTTGCGATGAGGAGCTTGAGGCCGGCAAAGATATCCTCCTGGCTAAGCCGGGCGACCAGGCCGTGCAGCGGCGCCTTATAGGCCAGGACGGCTGAAGTGACAATTCCCAAGACAACGGCCAGGTCGCGAAAGCCATAGACGACGAGCCCGCCCAGGAGAAACACGACCACCGAGGCGATTTCGGTCGTCAGGCCATAGGCGTCGTCGTGTTTGATCGCGTATGCCAAATAGCCCGCGATCACGAGCGCCCCTACCACGGCGCCAACGGCCGCGAAGATCCACGGCGACCCAAACCGCAGCGCAAGCCAACTAGCGACCGCGCCCGCTTCGGCGACCAGAATGAAGGTCCGCAGCCCGCCCATACCGCCCGATTGTCCCTCCACTGCCTTGTGCCGCTCGCGGTCAATGCCGACCAGCGCCCCGATCAAGAGGGCAATGCCGAAATCGACGAGCGGAATGTCTTTGGGGAGGAAGTCCATTGACTTCCAGCATAATCGGCAGTGGTGGAATCAAGTTGGCGGGGCCAAATTACCCCTCACTCCGCTCGAGGAGCATCACCGAAGTGTCGTCCATTCGCCCGGCGCCGTTGGTCGCCTTGTTGGAATCGTCGAACAGGGCCTGTAGCACCTTCTCCAGCGGCTGATTGCGGTTGGTCTGGAGCGTGTTCACGATGCCGGTAACGCCGAACTGACGATGCCGCTCGTTGTCGTTGGGAAAGGCTTCTTCCAGGCCATCCGTGTACAAGAGCACGCGACAGCGGGGGGGAATCTGAGATCGGCAAAGCGGATAGACCCAATCGTCAGAGACGACCAGCGGCAGACCGGCCTGGTCGGGCGTGCCCATGGGCTTGACCTCGTTGGTTTCCAGGTCGTGCAAAAGGGGCAAGGGATGTCCGGCCGAGGTCCACTGGAGCTCGTTATTTTCGAGATTCAGGCTGCCGTACAGCAGCGTGATGAAGCCCCCCGCGTCGCCGGCGACGATCGAGCTCTTGCAGAGGCGTTTGTTGACTTCGTTGACGAATTCGGCCGTGTCGCCATAGGTGTGGCTGCGGATCATGCCGATCAGCGTGTGCATGGTCATGATCGACATGCAGGCTTTGACGCCGTGGCCGGCCGCATCGCCGAGCATGATCACCAGCGAATTGTCGCCGAGGCGGAAGGCGTCGTAATAGTCGCCGCCCGCCATCACGACCGGGCGGTCGCCCAATACCTGGATCTGCGACGGTTCGTAACGGGCGATGAGTCGATAGCCTGGCAGTTGCGGCAGGCTGCTGGGAATAATCGATTCCTGAAGCTGGCGAACCGATTCGACTTCTTCGCGGAGCTTGTCGGCCAGGAGCTGCGCCCGGCGGGCCTGGACCGCCTGGTACGAGGCTTCCAGCACGGTGGTCAGCAGCATGATGAATTCGCCGGCCGGATCACGGAGGACATGCGTCTGCAACCCGGCCAGCATGAACTTCGCCAGGCGGCCGATTTCACCGGGAAAATAGGCCCCGACGATGGGAATATCGGGATGCAGCTGGCGCAGTCGCTGGAATAGTCCATAGCTTTCGTCGGCTGACGGAAAGCTCAGCGACAGCAGCACGACGTCCCACGGGGAGGAGCGGTAAGCGGCTTCGAGTTCCGCCGGCGTTTGAAATGCAGCGGCTGTGTTGTCGCCGATGTTGAGAAACGACTCGATCGTCTCGAGTTCGATGGGATTATCCCAACCCACAAGCACGCGCATAATTCTGCCCGATTGCCGGAGGACCGATCGCTAAATGTATGTGGAAAGGCCCCCGGCGACTAGCGCCGCGCCTCTTTCCTGACCTTCTCAGATCCGAAACGATGTTCCGCGCGTGGAATTATTGCCGAAAGGACGTCGAAGTGCAACTCGCTGCCAGTCGCTTTGATCGGTGGCGAAATGATCGTCCGCGGCTTTGGTCAGCGTTTTTCTTCTTCAATGATCTGCCGCTCGATCTTCTCAATCCACGGCGTGCGATCTTTCGGTGGTAACTGATAATCCCATCTAGGGACAGAATTCAATTCCGGAAGTCTGGCGACTTCCGCTACGGCGCGATGAGTTCGGGGACTAGGATTCGAACCTAGACAAACGGAACCAAAATCCGTTGTGCTACCGTTACACCATCCCCGATCGTCGTCAGACGAGGCATTTTAGTCGCTCAGCCGCGAATCGCTCAAGGTGACCGTTCAACAAGTAGCAGGCACACGCCGTGTACCGTCTGCCCGCAAACGGCACACGGAGTGTGCCTACTACTTATCGGCGGCTGTGTAGTAGCGACGCCCTTTCGCAGCAACTGGTTCACGCGAGCAGCCCGCTTACCAGGTGCCCCTCGCTGGCCAAAAACGGGCGGCCCGTGGGATCGACCATGTCCGTTGCCAACGGCACGCCGACCAAGTGCAGGAAGGTCGCCGTCAGATCGGCGGGCGAAACCGGCAGCTCGTCCGGCAAGCCGCCCTGGTTGTCCGAAGAGCCATAGACTGAACCGGCGCGGATGCCCGCGCCCGCGAGCAAGACCGATTGCACCTGCGGCCAGTGTTCGCGGCCTCCCTTGGAATTGATCTTCGGCGAGCGGCCGAACTCGCCCACCACGATGACCAGCGTTTCCTCCAAGAGTCCGTGGGCGGCCAGGTCATCTAGCAGTGCACTCACGGCCTGGTCGGTCGGAGGCGCAAGGCGATTCCGCAAATGCGGAAAATTGTTCTCGTGCGTGTCCCAGACGGGCGAATCGTCGGGACCCTCGTAGTGCCAATAGACCGTGACCAGCCGCACGCCAGCCTGCAGCAGCCGCCGGGCGAGCAAACATCCCTGCCCGAAGAGATGCGCCCCATAGGTGTCGCGAATCGCCCGCTGTTCGCGGTCGAGGGCAAATGCCTGCCGCACTCCTGGGTGCGAAAGCAGATCCAGCGCCTGCGAGCGGTAAACATCGAGATCGCCCGTGGCGGCGTGTGCATAAGCACGCCGATAGGCAGCGTCGAGCCGGTCGGCCAGCAGCCGGCGCTCGGCCAGGCGGGCGGGGGTAATGTCGGCTGGCAGCACAATATCGGGCGGGCGGAACTCGCCGGTCTGCGGATTGCCGCTAATGCGGAATGGATCGAACTGCCGGCCGATGAAACCCGCTCCCTGTCCGGGTATCTCGTTGACATTGGCATCCTTGATCACCTCGGGCAGCGCGGCAAACACGGGCACGCCAGCGCCCCGCGGCTGAGCCAGGGCCAGCACGCTTCCCCAATGCGGAAAATCGGTCGGACTGGGCCGCGGACCGACGCTTTCGGCATTCGCGGCGGGGTGCGGGCGGCCGGTGAGCATCGTGTAGCCTGCCGACGTGTGCACGCGGTCGTTGTGAGTGACCGATCGCACGACGCACAAGCGGCTGGCCTGCCGCGCGAGCTTGGGAAACAACTCGCCGATGGCGACCCCGGGCACGCTCGCCGATGTAGGTGGCCCGGTTGCAATCAGGATACTCTTTCCGCGGCCCTTGCGGAGAAAGTCACCGTGAACTTCACACCCGTCGAATCCTCGCCCTGACCTTACAGCCGTACGGCGGAGAAGGTGCAACTCAAGCGGCAATATGAAGACGTTGAGGGGCGTCTGTAGCTGCGGGTAACGCGGTCGGTTTAACGCAGTGACGCCAAGAGCGCGGAGATCGCAACGAAGGCAGCGTGATTCATCGCGACGCTGAATGGCGAAACCCCACGCAGCTTGCCTGCGTGGTGCACCAGATGGCGGGCTAACAGGCGAATCCCGCGACCCGTGCGCCCATTCGCTGTCTGCCGCCGAAGCGACAGACGGCGTATGGTCAGGTTTTCTCCCCCTTAGCTCACCATCACATTCACCAACCGGGCAAGCCGGTTGGGGTCTCCATTGGCTAAATTGTTGCTACTTCGTCGCTTTGGCAGCTTCGCGCTCGCGGGCCAAAAGCGCGCGGAACTGGTCGTCGTTCCATAAGTTCGCCAGGTCCGGCTCCGTCTCCAGGTAGTGCGGGTCGCGGTGGCCGGCGTCAACTGCTTTCGTCAGGTGCGCAAGGGCCTGCTTGCGATACTCGGCCGCCGCCTGTGGATCGTCGGCCGCGGCCACGCTGCTACTGGCGGCGGCGCGGGCCAAATCGAGCAAAATCTCGATGTCGGGATTGGGCACTTGCGCAAGCACTTTAGCAGCCTGCGCGGCTGCTTCGCGATGCTTGCCGGCGCGGGCTAGCACGAGCAATAGCTCCCGCTGGCGATCGGCATTCGACTCGTCCTTGGCTAGCTCCGTGCGGATTTTGAGGCAGGCTTCAAAGCTGGCCCGCGCAGCCGCCGAATCGCCCTGCGACGCTTGCAGGGTGCCCGTGCGGAAATGGGCAAGGGCCAAAATGCGGTGATAGTCCACGATCGTCGGGTCCGCCGCCGCCAGCTCGCCGCACAGCTTGACCGCCCGCTCAAGCAGGACAGACGCCTTCTGCGGCTCGCCAATCCGTGAGTAGAAGCTGCCGGCCTGGCTGAGCATCTCGGCCAGCAGCCTCTTCGCGAGCTGGGATACGCGAAGCTGCTTGGCTTCCGATTCGCCAGCTAGATCTGTCAACACCTTCTCGCGAATTGCCACGGCCTCGTCGTATTTTTGGCTGGCCGCTTCATGATCGCCAAGGCGAAACTGCATTTCGCCGATCGCCGCCAGCGTTGGGACCGATTCTTCCAGCAAGCTGGCTTCATTCGCTTTTCGCTGCGCTTCCTCAAGCCGGAGGAATTCCGGGTCGGTCAGGATGCCCTCGCGAACCGACTCGCTCATTTCAAAATGACGAAGCGCCTCACTTGGGTTACCCAGCCGAACGAAGAGCGTCGCCACCACGGGATAGGCCCGCGACAGGAGCAAAACGATGTTCAGTCGCGGCGGATCGCCCGGTTGCGGGCGGGGGTTAGCCAGGATGTCCTCGTACAGCGAAACTGCTTCGCGCGCGTAATTGAGGGCCACACCCACATCGCGCTCGTACTTGAGCCGTATCTGGGCCATATCCTTGCAAATTGCCGCCAGGTTCATCCGCGACGCGTTCGAGTTGTTCTGATCAATTACGCGTTGGCGGGCGATCTCGTGGGCCTCGACGATGTGCGCCCAGGCTTTGTCAGTCTCGCCCGTCTCCAGGTACATCCGGTACATCAGCCGGTGATAGACGAGCAATGTCGCCGCCTTCGTTCTCCCCGACCGCCCGGTCATGTGCGGCAGCTTTTCGAGGGTTCTGGCGGTCGCGAGCACGATTTCGCGCTTGAGCGGCTGGAGATTGGGAGTCGTGCCGATCCGCTTCTGCGTCTCTGTCAAATTGACTTCCGCCGCCTGGAGGAGCACATCGGCCCGATCTTCGGCCATGGTACGCTCCTCGTTCGCCTTCGTTGCTTCTTCCTGCGCCTGCGTCTTGGCTGTTTGTGCCGCGGTGGTTTGCGCGCGCAGCTTCGTATTCAGGTTCGACAGGGCGACCGCCGAGATCGCCATGGCCGCAAACGCGATCAAGAATAACAGCACGCTGGCTGCCGTTGGGATCGCAATCCGCGGATTGCGGCGGCACCACCGCCACAGACGCTCGGCCCGGCTGATCGGGCGGGCCACGATCGGCTCGTTGTCCAGAAAGCGCTTGAGATCGTCGGCCAGTTCACGGCAACTGGCGTAGCGCCGCGCCGGCTCCTTGGCCAGCGCCTTGAGGCAGATCGTCTCGAGGTCCACCGGCGTTTTGGACGACAGCTGCCGCGGCGCGACAGGCTCCTCGTTCATAACCTGGATCAGCGTGTCGAGCGGGTTGGCCGCGACAAACGGCGCCCGGCCGGTCAGCAGGTGATAGAGAATGGCCGAGAGCGAATACTGGTCGGTCGCCGGCGTGAGATCGGTCACCACGCCGCGGGCCTGTTCGGGCGACATATAGCTCGGCGTGCCGAGAATCGTGCCGCTGGCCGTCGCGGCCGAATCGGTCCCCTGCGACTTGGCCAGGCCGAAGTCGCTGACCTTCGGCTCCCCATCGGGCGTGAGCAGGACGTTCGCCGGCTTGAGGTCGCGATGCAGAATTCCCTGGTCGTGGGCATATTGCATGGTCCGCGCCAATTGCTCGACCAGGCGCGCCGCCTCAGCCGGCGGGGGCAGCTCCTTCACGATGCGGTGCAGGAGGCTCTTGCCCGCGACGTATTCCAGCACGAAGTAGGGGAGGCCGCCGTGCTCGCCCAGCTCGAAAATCTGCACGATGCCGGGGTGCTGCAGACGGGCGACGGCTTGCCCCTCGACGCGGAACCGGGTCAATACGGCCTCGTCGGCGTGCGGGCCGGCCAGGATCATCTTCAGCGCCACCGTGCGGCCCAGCTTGCTATGCCGGGCGCGATAGACGACCCCCATGCCGCCGCGGCCCAGCTCGTGCTCGATTTCATAGTCGCCAATCCGCGGGATGCCGACCGGCCGCGGGGCGCGGTCGCTCACCGTGTCGTCGCCGGCGGCGTGCAGCGTCGGCCGGTTGGCCGCGTCGGCGGGATCATAATCGATCGTCGAATCCGGTCCTGGCGCGTCCTTGCGCTCCTTTTTCGTCCAATCGGTGGTGACGTCGTCCGCGCCGCCAGAGCCCGCGCGCTGAACAGACAGGGGCCGGGAAGGGGGCAGCGTCGGCGGCAAATCGGCCACGGGAGGAGATGGACGGCGCGGCTGGTCGATCGTCTCCGGGACAGAATTGGCAACCTTGACGGCTGCGAGTCGCTCTTGATCGCTCACGAGGGAACCCTCCACAAGGATTTCGCCTACAGGTCCAAATCGTCCGTCGCCTCGCCGCTTTCCAGGTCGTCGATCAGGTCGATTTCGGACCCTCCATCGCCGTCCTGATTGAGCAGGAACCAGTCGCGATCGGTTCCGCCAAACAGCTGATCGAGGACGCCGTCGTCGTGCACCGTCGTTTCGCTGAGGAAGTTGTCGCCATTGGCCCGCGGGACAGCACCCCCTTGGCGGAGATTCAGCACCCGCTCGTCATAGGTCCGGGCCGACCGCCATTCCGCCAGGATCGCGTCCAGGGCGGCCAGGTGACGGTCGTGATCGGTCCATCCCGCGACGAGGATGTCGTCGTGCCCCTCGCCGTAGAGCAAATCGCCCCCCAGCCCGCCAATCAACAGGTCGCGGCCGTCGAATCCATCCAGCCGATCGTTGCCTCCTCCCCCCAGCAGCATATCGCTCCCGGAGCTGCCCATCAGCCGGTCGTCCCCTTCGCCGCCATAAAGCCAGGCATCGATGGCCAGGCCGTCGACCTGCAAGCGGTCGTTGCCGGCCTGGCCGTACATCATGATCCGCCGGACATTCGAGCCGACACTCGTCTTCGTGCGGACGTCCTGTTCCAGCTCGTTGATGTTGACGCGCAAGAATTCAGATGTGTCGCCCGGGGTCACCTTGAGCGTGTCGTCGCCGAGCGAGCCGCCCACGACCAGCACGCTCGCACCTGGCATCAGGGGATCGGGCTGCACATCGAAGCGCAGGATGGCGACCGAGCCCGTGACGTCCGGGCTAACCAGGCCGCGAGGATCTTCGACTGAAACGACGACCGAGTACGTGCCAAGCGTCGTATAGATGTGCGGCACAACGGCCATCGGGCCCGCCGAGACGGTTTCGGGCGGTGAACCATCGCCCCACTGAATGTGGTACTCGAACGGCCCCGCCTGATCGCGGGTGTCCGGGTCGATGGCCCGAAACACGAACCCGCGGTCCTGGCCGCGCACGCTCGTCCCCGGGCCGTCAAAGATGGCTGCCGGCGGCTGGTTGGCGACGATGACCGTCACATCGAGCGTGTCGGTGACGGTTTGCCCGTCGTCGCTGGTGATCGTGACGGTAATCTGGAAGCTGCCCGGCAGCGAATAGGTGTGCGCGAGGTCGATCGTCCGCGTGGCCAGGTCAACGGCCAGCGGCTCGGTTCCCCCGCCGTCGCCGTAATCGACCGTGGCGGTCCAGCTGTCGCCGCCGCGATCCACGATGGCGATGTCGCTCCGCACCATCGGCTCTTCAGTGAACGCCTCGGCCGGCGCTCCCAGCTCCAGCGACATGGCGTAACTGTCGCCCGGGCCGCCGTCGAGGTGATCTTGGCCTAAGCCGCCGCTGAGTGTGTCCACGTCGTCGTTCTGATTGGCCGTCGCAAACGTGAAGGCGAACAGCTCGTACCCGCCCACGTCAATATCCAGGAAGGCATCGCGGATTTCGTCGGGCAGGCCCGTAAGGTCGGGAAGCGGGCCGATGACCTCGTGCCGGAACGTATCGACCTCGATGATGTAAATGCCGTCCGCGGGCAGCACCACGTCAAACAGCGCGGCGTCGGTCCCCTCGAGCTGGTCGTCGTTGACCGCAAAGTCTTCATAAAACGGCAGCAGCATTCCCGCCGCGTTGTAGACCCGAATGACCGGATCGATTGTCGTGGCGGCCGTGCCGCCCAGCCGCGTCAGCGACTGCGACATGACCTCCAGGTTGAGCATTTGCCCCGCCCGGCCGACGAACGAATAGAAGTCGCTTTCGCTATGGCCAAATTGGTCGAGGCTGATGGCGCCGACGACCGCCAGCGCGTCCACCAGCAACTGCTTGCCGGCGTAGATGCCGCTGGCCGCCGCATTGGGCACGCTCAGTCCCACGAGCGACAGCGGCTGGGCCGAGGTCCACTGGTTGTGGCCGCCGGCCGTTTCCGGCGCGGCAATTTCGGACTGCGACGCCTGGCTGGCGGCCAGCTTGATCGCCTCGCGCTCGCCGAAGTGCAGCCCGCGCAGGTCGTTGAACCGGTCCGAACCGACCGACGACGGCGAGCTGATCAGGTGGTCGAACGTCTCGAATGCCGCGATCGGCCCGGCATAGCCCGGCTTCTGATTGCTCCGCGGGGTCGCGCTCAGGCCGAAGCCAATCGGCCCGAAAGCGTCCTGATGGCGCAGGCCCATCAAGTGCGCCAGCTCGTGGGCGGCAATCTTCGCCGCCAGGCCGACAAAATTCTCGCTCGTCGCGACGGGCTGGTCGCCGGCGCCCAAGAGCCCGTTCACCTGAATCGCAGCCGTGCCTCCCAGGTCGAGGTTGCGGAAGTCGATGGCGTCGGCCTCGCCCCCCGGCCGCTCGAAGCTCGGCGTCTTGTTGAAGAGCATCGTTACGTGGTCCATATCGGCAGGGATATCGCCCAGCGACTGGGTTACTTCGATCCGGAACCACGGCGCGAGCGGGTCAGGCCCCTGGTAAAAGGCCAGAATCCGCGCGGCGATCGCCGCCCGCTCGTCCGGCGTATAGACGTGCTCTCCGGGCTGCGTTTCGCTATCGAAATCCAAAAGCACCCACTGCACCGCGTCGCCGTCGGCAGCGATCGGTCCACTTAGCGGCGGCGCATATTCGGCCCCGTACAGCCGATTGTCGCGGTCATTGCCGCGGATCGCATCGGCGCTAGGCGTGCCGATGACATCCTCCAGGCCACTCGCGTCGGCAAGCGTCACCACGAGCCCGCTGTCCGATTGCGGCTGGCCGAGCGTGCTGGCCAGATCGAGATTCAGCCCGCTTCCCAATAGCGCCGAGAAATCGAGCCGGTCGTGGCCCGCATCGAGTGGCCCGGAATAGACCTCACCGATCGTCACGAAGGCCGGCGCTAGCGGCGAGAATTCGCCCGAGAAGAGATAAGCATCGTCCCCGTCCCCGCCATCGAGCTGGAAATTGCCCGGCCCGCGGACGACGGCCCGATCAGCGCCGCTGCCGCCATCGAAGCTGTAAATGGCAGCGTCGCCCAGGCTGATGAATACGTCGTCGCCGGCTGCGCCTGCGAATTGGATCTGCGAACCAGAGCCCGCCCCGCGCGACACGACGAGCGAGTCCGGTCCGGCGTCGCCGCCAAACTGCACTGCGGCCAGGTTTTTGCCGTCGATGCGGAGCGTGTCGCTGCCGTCGCCTCCCTGGAACAAGGCTGAAGCCAGCCCGTTGCCCGCGAGGATCAGGGCATCGGCGCCCGCGTGCCCCTCGAACAATAAATCACCCAGCTGATCGCCCCGCTGATCGACCGAGTCGTTCCCGTCGCCGCCGAAGACGCTCAGTGCCGCAACGAGGGCGGCCACATTGCGGACCGCATCGTTGCCGGCATCGCCGTGGAAGACGACGAGCAAGGCCTGTGCGCCCGTGTTGAGCAGGCGATCGTCGTCTTCGCCCCCCCAGACCGTGAGTTCGACCACGGCCAGGCCGTTATTGGTCGCGGCATCGAACCCCTCGCCTCCCACGAACTCGATCGCCGCGCTCGGGCCATCGTTGATGAAGACATCGCTGCCGCCATCGCCGAACACGACTCCCGCAAACCCACCGCCCCGGTTATAGAACGAGTCGCTTCCCGCGCCTCCTTCGAAGCGGAAGCCCGTGACCCCGCTGGCCGAATTCGAGAACTGGTCGTGACCATCGTCCCCCAGGAACTGTACGTCAGACAGGTCCGCGCCGGAATTGTCGAACGCGTCGTTGCCCGGGCCGCCGCGGAACGTCGCGCCCGAGAGGCCCACGGCATCGCTTCTGAAGTGATCGTTCCCTTCGCCGCCGTCGAATTCGAAACCAGTCGTGCCGCTGGCGGCCAGCGTAAGCCAGGCTTCGTCGTGGCCCGCCCCTCCCAGGAAGCGAAGTCCCGTGAGCTGGGCCGCGCTGCTCTTCAGAAGATCGTCGCCCCCCTGGCCGTCGAACGTGTAATCGCCCGAGAGCTTGCTGGCCGTGAGGTCCAAGGCGTCGTTGCCGTCGCCCGCCGCGAACGTAAAGCCGGCGAGGTCCGTGCCGGTGTTCAGGAATACGTCCGCCCCCGAGCCGGCATCGAATGTGATCTGGCCGACTCCCAGCCCGTCGTTCACAAGCGCGTCGTCCCCATCGCCAGCCGTGAAGACCAAGGACGCCACACGGTTGCCGTTATTCTCGAAGACATCCGACCCGGCGTCGCCGGTGAACTCGATGAGGGGCAGTTCGTCGGCGTTGTTCTGCATGACGTCGTTGCCGTCCGCGCCGCTGAAGGTGACGGAGACAAAACCCCGTCCGTCGTTGCGGAAAGCGTCGTCGTCGGCTCCGCCCAGAAATTGCAAGCGGGCAGCCGGGCCGCTGGCGGCACCGCGATTGACGAAGATGTCGACGCCGGCGTCGCCGGTAAACACGACTTCGTCGACGAGCGTGAGATTGGTCAACGTGTCGTTGCCCGCTCCGCCGGTGAAGTCGATCTGGCCGATTCCGTCGCCGCTATTGATCAGGATGTCGGCCCCGTCGTCGCCCGTGAAAGAAACCAACAGGATGTTGTCGCCGAGGTTGTGGATCACATCGCCGCCGGCGCCGCCCGTGAAGGAAAGCTCGCCGACGTTGTCCCCCTGGTTGACGAAAATGTCCGCACCGTCGTCCGCCGGCACGAGGCCAGAGCCGATGAATGCGATGCGGGCGACGCCGTCGGCTTCGTTCCGCAAGCGGTCGCTTCCCGCTCCGCCGATGAATTCGACACGGGTTGCCGCACCGAGTTGGATCAAGAGGTCGGCCCCATCGTCGCCCGAGAAGACGACCTCTTCGGTCGAGCCGGATACCCCGCTCAGGAGGAGGTCCTCGCCGCCGCCTCCCGAAAACGTGAGCGTTCCCGCGATTTCGCCATCGTTGACAAAGATGTCCGCGCCGTCATCGCCGTTGAACGCCACGTCATCGACCAGCGCCAGCGGCCGGATCAAGAGCAAGTCGTCGTCGCCGCCGCCGCCAAAGTCGATCTGGCCGACCTCGCCGCTGTTTTCCAGAACGTCGGCGCCGTCGTCCCCCGAGAACACGACGACTTCCAGGGCGCCCAGGGCGGCATTCTGCAAGAGGTCGTCCCCTTCGTTTCCGACAAACGTCAACGTGCCCGTCACCTCCCCCGCGTTCGTGAACACGTCCGCTCCGTCGTCGCCGTGCAGGACGACCTCAGCGAGCAGCCCGTCGACGCCATTCACGAAGAGGTCGTTCCCCAGGCCGCCGCTGAAATCGACGATGCCTGTGACGCTGCCGTCGTTTTCGAATACGTCCGCGCCGTCGTCGCCGGTGAGCGCGACTTCGATCACCGTCGCTCCAGCTTCGTTCAATAGCAGGTCGTTCCCCTCGGCGCCTTGAAAATCGATCGTGCCGACGGAGCCGCTGTTCTCGAAAACGTCCGCCCCGTCATCGCCATTGAAGCTGATTTCGACCAGCGAGGCGAACGGCTCGATGCTGACCAGGTCGTCCCCTGCGCCGCCGAAGAACTCCACGGCGCCGGTCACGTCGCCGCTATTGGTGAAGATATCGGCGCCGTCGTCCCCGTGGAAATCGACCTCGAACAGTGAGGCAAACTCAGAGTTGGTCAGGATGTCGTCGCCCGACCCGCCGTCAAAGCTGAGCGGTGCGGACACGTCGCCGTCGTTGATGAAAATGTCCGCCCCGTCGTCGCCGCTGAAGGAGATCTCGATGAGCGTCAGCTCGACATGGTTGAAAAGTGCGTCGTCTCCTTCGCCGCCGTGGAAGTCCACCGTGCCGGTGATCTCTCCGTCGTTGATGAAGATATCGCTGCCATCGTCCCCATGGAACGTCACATCCTCGATCAGCCCCAGCGCGGAGTTGAAGAGCCTGTCGGGGTCGGGCCCGCCGGCAAAGTCGAGCGCGCCTGTGATTTCGCCGGAGTTGTCGAACACGTCGGCTCCGTCGTCGCCCGAAAACGTGACGTCGGCGAGCGTTCCCAGGTTGAAGACCGCGTCCAGCCCCGCACCGCCGCTGAAGTCGAACTCGCCGGAGGCGATGCCGGAGTTCTCAAAGACATCGGCGCCGTCGTCGCCCGTGAAGCTGATTTCGGTAATCGTACCCAACAGCTCGTTCATCAAGAGGTCGTCGCCGCTGCCGCCCGTGAAGTCAACGCCGGTGATTTCACCCGAATTCTCGAAAACATCCGCGCCGTCGTCCCCCTGGAACGAAATGTCGGTGATTCCCGTGTCTGTCGAGTCGACCAGGAAGATGTCGCCATCCGTGCCGCCGAAAAACGACACGGCAGAAGCGCCTGAATGCAGGAGGAACAGGTCCGCGCCGTCGTCGCCGTACACACTGCTCAAGGACGCGCCGGTCAACTTGTCGGCAAAGGAGCTGCCCACCAGCTCGGGGAATGTCCCCTCGGCAGCGATGAAATGCTCGCCCGGATCGGTGAGTGGGGCCACGTCTTGCCGCTGGCCTGCGGCGAGGCTGAGGTCGTACGTCACCCCGAAAGAGGCAAACGTGAAATCAAGCGCGTTCAGGTCGGCGCTGTCGTCGAAGACCGACAGGGTACTGTTGGGAAACAGGTAATAGCGGTCGCTGCCAAGTGTGTTGACGGTGGTCACGCTAACTACCGGCAATTCGCCTTCTTCAACAATGACCGGATCGCCCGGAGTGACGGAACCGCCACCCTCGCCCGACGCAATGGGCGTCGCGGGCCCTATGATGTTCGCCTGATCGTCCCCCTGGCGGAGCAAAAAGATGTCGTCTCCGCCACCGCCGAAGAGGAAATCCGTTCCTTCGCCGCCGTCGAGAATGACATTCAGACCAGCGGGCACGGCGGTAGCATCCAATACGTCGCTGCCGGCCAGGCCGAGCACCAGCAGGTTCGTAATGCCGGACGGAAAAGACGCGCTGGAGTAGGTCAGGGTGTCGTCACCCGCTGTGCCAAGGGCCAGCGACACGGTCATGGTGTCCTGCCCGGTGTCGTCGTCGGTAACGGTGAGCGAGACGGTGTACGTGGCGTCCAAATCGCCGTTGCGGGCAAACGACAGATTCGGTCCATCCGCTGCGCCGATGATCGTGGGGGCCGTCCCGCTGGAAGTCACGGTCCAGGCATACGTGAAGCCGTCGCCCAGGCCGGGGTCGGTCACCTGGCTGATCAGGTTGACGATCTCGACGCTGCTGCCGTCGCCAGGAAGGATTTGCACGCGCGGGGCGACATTGTTGACCGTCAGCGTGGTCGTGGCGGTGGCCAGGCCGCCGTCCTGGTCGTCGACGGTAACCTCGATCGTGACCGTGTCCGCCGCCGTGCCGCTGGGATTGTCGTCGCGGTAACGGTGCGTGGCGGTGTAAATGCCCGCGGCCGAATTGACCTTGGCGGGGCTCGTGCTGCTGTCCCCCCAGTCCACCATCACCGTGTGCCGGTCGTCGGAGCCGTCGTCGGTGAACGACCCAGAAATCGTGACCAGATCCCCTTCGGACACAACGTTCGATCCCTCGAGGACGATCGGCGACGCAACGGGCGAGAGGTTATTGACGACGAGCGTCGCGGAGGTCGTGCCAAACGCCAGCGGCTGGTTGTCGTCGGCGACGCGGACCGTAATCGTGTAGGAACTGGCCCCTGAAGCGTCGTTGCGATAGCGATGAACCCGGTTGGGGAGCAATCGCTCGCCGCGCTTGGGGAAAAACTCCTCCGCCGGCGAGTCGTCGCCCCAATCGACGATCACGCGGTGCTCGTCGCGCGACCCGGGATCGACGAACGAGACATCAATCGACACCACGCCGAACTCGTCGATGGCGGCTGGGGCCGCGATGGCCACGCTGTGCGGGGCCACGTCGCCGACCGTGACGGTCTGCGTGAACGAGACGGGCGCCAGCGGCTCGTCGTCGTCGGCCACGGAGACGGTGACGGTGAACGTGCCCTGGGACGAGCGGGGGTCGTCGAGATAGCGGTGCTGCGTGAGCGGAATCGTGGTGAGCAGCTCGCCCGATGCCGGCAGCGCCAGGCGAGTGGGCAGCGAGCCGTCGCCCCAGTCGATGGTGACCTCGTGCGAATCGAGAAAGCCCGGATCGGTGAACGAGCCGGCCAGGCTGACCAGCTCGTTTTCGCTGATCGCGGCCGGCGAGACGTTGAAACTCAGGTTGCCCGGCCGTACGTTGCGGACTTCCTCCAGGAACAGGCCCAGCGGCGTCTTGGTTTCAGCATTGTGGTCGTCGCGGACGAGGACCTGAATGCGATATTGATCGACCGCCGAGCTGGACGGATTGTCGTCGCGATAGATTTTGGTCGCGGTGAAGGTGCGGGTCGCCGGATCGACCGCGGCGAGAATCCGCGGCAGGCCGTCGCCCCAATCGACCTCGACTGTGTGCGTGTCGGCCAGGCCCGGATCGGTGAACCGGCCGGTGAGTCTTACGACCTCGCCTTCGACCACCGGGTTATTGATCGCGAACACATTGAACGTCGCTTCCGGCGCTTCATTCTTGACGGTGACCACGACCTCATCCGTACCGATCAGGAGGCCGTTATCGATGACCGACACGATGATCGTGTAGGTGCCCGGCAGAACGTAGTCGCGGTGGAGGCGGAAGTCGTAGTGCGTCGCGCCGTCGGGGTATTGGTCGGGGTCGGGGTTGCCCTCCGGATGCTCCGACGGAGTGAACGAGAGCGGTTGAGGTCCCGCGCCGTCGCCGTAATCGACGGTCGCCACCCACGAAGTCGAATCCGGGTCGAGGAAGAAACCGGTCCGCTCGAACGTGGTTCCCTGAGCGATTAGGGCGTCGCCGCCAGCAAAGATCGCCGGCGCACCGTTGCCGACGACCAGGCCGAGCACCTGGGCATTGCCGAACTCGGAGGTCGAGCCCAGAGCGACGGCTGTGACCAGCGCGCCGACTTGCACTTCCGGCGGCAGCGTGGCCAGCGGGATTTCAAAGCGGAAGCGGTTGGTCGTGTCGCTGCCGACGTCAACGCCGCCGAGCAGCGGGCCGTAGCTGCCGGCTGTCGCATCCAGGTCGGCAGGCGAGCCTTCGACCCGGCTGGCGATGAGCTGGCCGCCTTGCCCAAAGCCGGCGAACGGGCCGGTCGTGGGAGTCGAGAGATAGAAGTCGATTGTCACGCCGGGCCGGGCAAAGCCGGCGATGACCAGGTTGTCGCCGACCACGTCGGCCAGCGTAATGACGGGGAAATTGAGAAAGCCGTCGGCATCCCCAACGTCATTGACAGTGACGCCTGTCGTCGGGCCGAGGTCGATCGCGCCCCCCAGGTTGCCCCGGAAAATATTGCGGAGCGTCACATTGCCCGCAGCCGTGGCATCGACCAGGCGCAGTCCCGCGCCGACGTTGTAGCCGATCGTGTTTCCCTCGCCGGGTGCTGCGCCGCCGATGACCGTGCCCGGGGCACCTTCAACAAAGACTCCCGCGCCGGCGTTGGAGAGTGCCCCCAGGCCGTCGGAAGCCAGGCCGATGTAGTTGCCCCGAATCGCATTTCCTGTCGTGTCGGCGCCAATGATCTGAATGCCGTCCCCCAGGTTGCCGCTGATGAGGTTGCGGGCGCCCGCCATGCCGCCGCCGATCGCGTTGTTCGTGGAGTTACCGTCGATCCGCACCCCGGTTGCGTTCGGCAAAGCGAGCGTGCCAGTCACATCCGTTCCGATTCTGTTTCCAACCACGGAATTGCCTGTTGCCGGATTGCCGGACAGAATGACTCCCGCCACATTCGTGCCAGCGGCGCCGCTAATGAACTTCACACCGGCGACCGTGTTGCCGCTGATGAGGTTCCCGGCGCCTGGCGCCGTGCCACCGATGACGTTGTTGCTGGCTCCATGTTCAATGGCGATGCCCACGCTGTTGCCGCGGTCGAGCGTGCCCGTTACGTCGGTACCGATGTAGTTGCCCTGGACGACGTTGCCTGTCGCCCCGTCGTAGCGAAGGGCGACGCCGGCACCGGCACTGCCGGCGATAATGTTTCGGGCGGCAGGCGTCGTGCCTCCAATGACGTTGCCAGTGGCCGAGCTCAATCCCAGGATGGACACGCCGCCGTACAGGGGGCCGCCGCCATTGGGCAGTAGGGTGGCACCATCTGCTCCCAACCCGACGTAATTGCCGGCCACCGTGTTATTGCTCCCGTAAATGATCAGGCCGAAGTCGTTGCCGGCGACGACGTTCCGCTCCACGTCGTCCCGCACTCCATCCGCATTGGTGCCAAAACGGACGCCGCTCGATTCGATGCTGACGTAGCCGCTCCCCAGGTCCACAAGTCCGGTCACGTCGGTGCCGATGTAGTTGCCGGCCACCACATGGTTAGCGCCTCCTTGCAGAAGCAAGCCCGTCGCAAACAGATTTCGCTCGAGCGTATCGCTGACGCCATCGGCATTGGTGCCGAACCGGATGGCATTGCCGGCAGGTTCGGACGCAACCCTCACCGGGCCGGCTGTCAGAGAGGCAGTCCCGGCAGCGTTGAGGCCGACATAGTTCCCGGCAACGACGAGGTTCGACACGGAACCCGGACTGAGGGTGATGCCGTCGCCACTGCCTGCGATGACGTTTCCTTCACCGACATCATTCACACCGTCGCCGTCTACGCCGATGATGAGGTTCGCACCGACGACCTGCACGGCACCCTGGCCGCCGTTGGCCAGCAAAGCGTCGCCCGCCGCGCTGGTCCCGATGTAGTTGCCTTGAATGCGACCGCCGAACGCGGCGCCAAAGATGCCATCATTCACGTTGCCGCTGATGACGTTGCGGGCGCCCGTCATGCCGCCGCCGACAGTGGTGTTCGGCGCTTCCAACCAGATTCCCACATACCCATTGCCGATGGCCGTGTCGCCGGCAGCATTCGTCCCGATGTAGTTGCCGCGGATGACGGTGCCGGTGGTTAGTGCCCCGGTCACGTGAACGCCCGCACCCACGTTGCCGCTGATGACATTGCCCGCGCCGGACGCCGTCCCGCCAATCGTGTTATTTGCCGCCCCCGTGTCGATGCGGACGCCTTCGTTGGAATCCCAGAAGTTGGGCCCGCCCGGCACACCGTTGCCCAGGGCAATCGTCCCTGTGACGTCGGTGCCGATGTAGTTACCGGCGACCACATTGCCCGTGGTGCCCAGGCCGGTGATGTGGACGCCGTTCTGAGCATTGCCGCTAATGATATTCCGAGCGCCGGCTGTCGTGCCGCCGATGATGTTGTCGTGCGCGTCGCTGGCGAGGATGACGCCCGACAACCGGTTCGGGACGGCGATTGTGCCGGTCTGGTCCGTGCCGATGTAATTGCCGGCGACGACGTTGTCCCCGCCATAGCCCTGGATGCGCACGCCGTGGCCCGTGTTGCCGCTGATGACGTTGCGAGCCGCCGGGACCGTTCCGCCGATCGTGTTGTTGGATCCTCTTCCGCTTCCCAAGTCGGCGCTCGAGATCGTGATGCCGTCCCGATTGTTCAAGCCGGTCTGCACACCGAGGGGCGTGAGGCCGTCGGCGGCGACACCGATGTAATTGCCGGCAATCGTGTTGTTGCTGCCGAAGATGAAAATGCTGGCCAGCAAGCTGCCGTCGCCGCCGCCGATGACGTTTCGCTCTGCGTCGTCATGGAGGCCATCCGCATTGGTGCCGATCCGCACGTTCGTCGTCTCGGGACCGATCAGAATCTGTCCGGCCCCCAAGGTCACCTGTCCGGTCACGTCGGAATTGAAGTAGTTGCCCGCGACGACGTGTCCGGTTCCGGCATCGAGCAACAGGCCGCTAGCGAACAGGTTCCGCTCTAACTCGTCGCTTACCCCGTCGGCGTTGGTGCCGAAGCGCATGGTGGTGCCGGTGAACTGGTAGAAGATCCGGACCGGCCCCGCCCCCAGGTAGTCCGTCCCAGCGGCGTTCGTGCCGATGTAATTCCCGGCCACGACCATCGCCGCCGTGGTGTAGTTGCCGAGCGAAATGGCATCCGCACCACCGGCGTTTACGATGAGATTGCCTTCACCGGCGTCATTGACCCCGTCGCCGTCCACCCCCACGATCATCCCGTCCCCACTGGTCCTGACCGCCATCTGGCCGCCATTGGACAGCAGCGCATCGCCGGCCGCGGTTGCGCCAACATAGTTGCCCTGGATGCGACTCTCGGGAGCGCCGTTAACATAAATTCCAGTGTTCACATTGCCGCTGATGACGTTCCGGGCACCGGCCATGCCGCCACCCACTATCGTGTGCGACGCCCCCTCCAGATAGACGCCAACGGTCTGATTGGCGATCGCGCTCGTGCCTGCGGCATTGGTGCCTATCAGGTTTCCGCGGATGACGGTGTTGCCAGAGTTCCACACGCCCACGCCGCCGCCGACGTTCCCGGAGATCACGTTTCCGGCCCCGGCCGCCGTGCCGCCGACGGTATTGCCGTCGGCCTCGTTGGTGATAAGAACGCCGGCGTCGATCGACGGGTTATTGCCGTTCGCCAGCGCCGCCGTCCCCGCGACGTTGGTGCCGATGTAGTTGCCCTGGACGACGTTGCTTGCCGTGCCGGCGCCGGTGATCTCGACACCGCTGCCCGCGTTGCCGCTGATGATGTTGCGGGCGGCGGCGGTCGTGCCGCCGACCGAGTTGTTCGCGGCGGCATCGGCGACGCGGACGCCATCGCCGGCGTTGCCAAAATCGACGTTGCCGCTGGCGTCGATCCCGATGTAGTTGCCGGAGACGACGTTGCCGGCCGTTCCCAGGCCGCTGATCTGGACGCCGTCGCCCGCGTTGCCGCTGATGAGGTTGCGGGCAGCGGCCACCGCACCGCCAATCAAGTTGCCGCTGGCCCCGCCGGAAATGCTGACGCCGTCGCCTCCGTTAGCCACGGAAATCCCTTCCTTGCCCGCGGCGCCCGCGGTAAAGATGGCCTGAATCTCCGCGGTGGAAAGAGCCCGGTTGTAAACGGCCGGCTCATCCACGCGCCCCTTGAAGATGGTGTACGCGTCGGTGTAGGCGCCGAATCGACCGATATACGGCACGCCGTCTGTCAGGCTGGGAGTGAGCGTGCTGCCGCCGGCCAGCAAGGGCTGAGCAATGCCGTTGACATAGATGGTGGTGGTGCTGGCGATGGGCCCAGGCGTTTTGACGATGGCGACGTGGTACCACTGGCCGGGAACGAGCGGCGGGCCGGCACTCGCCACGCTCTGCGCCCCGTTGAATTCGGCGGAAATGACACCCGGGCCCGCGAGGTTGAACGCGCTGACAAAAGACCCGCCGGTGACGGTCGTCACGTCGCCGATCGTGATGCCGGGGCCGGAGTCGAGCGTGTCGTGCAGGTTCACCCAGTGCTCGATGGTCATCGCGGCGTTGCCGGTGATCCCCACGGGTTGTGTGCCCACCACGAAGTCGTCGATGCCGTCGAACGCAAACGCCTGGCCGACCTGGCCGGCCGCGAACGTGGCTCCGTTCACGATGCCGTCGTTGGTCCCCGCCGAGTCCTGGCCGCTAGCTTCACCGCGATACCAGACCTGGATTCCGTCAAACAGATAGCTGCCGTCGGAATCGGTGCCGATGTAGTTGCCGGCGACGACGTTGCCCGTCGTGCCGCTGCCGGTGATCTCAACGCCGGCCAGGTCGTTGCCGCTGATGACATTGCGGGCCGCGGACGACGTGCCGCCGATGGTGTTGCTGGCCGCGCCGCCGGTGATCAGGACGCCGGCTGCGGCGTTCCCAAGGACTTGCGCGCCGGTCACGTCGGTGCCGATGTAATTGCCGGCGACGGTGTTCCCGCCGGTGCCGTTGCCGGCGATTTCGACGCCGTCGCCCGCATTGCCGCTAATGACGTTGCGGGCGGCAATGGATGCGCCGCCGATGGTGTTGTTGCTGGCTCCGCCGGTGATGCTGACGCCATCGCCGCCGTTGCCGACGGTGATGGCATCCTTGCACGCAACGCCGGCGGCGAAAATAGCCTGAATCTCAGCCGCCGAGAGGGCGCGGCTGTATGCGGCTGGCTCGTCCACGCGCCCTTTGAAGAAGGAGGCTGGGTGAGTGTCGTTGACAAACTGTCCGACATACGGCACTCCATCCACGAGGCTGTTTATGAGGGTGCTGCCGCCGGCCGCCAAGGGCTGAGCGACACCGTTGACATATAGGGTCGTGGTGCTGGCGATCGGGCCCGGCGTTTTGACGACGGCGATGTGGTACCACTGGCCGGCAACCAGCGGTGCGCCGGCGCTGACCACATGCTGCGAGCCGCCAAACTCGACGGAAATCACGCCGGGACCGGCGAAGTTGAACTCGCTGGCGAACGCGCCGCCCGTGACGGCTTCGCCGCCAATCGACATTCCGGGGCCGGCATCAAGCGTATCGTCCAGGTACACCCAGTGCTCGATGGTCATCGAGGTGTTGCCGCTGATCCCCAGGGGGAGCGTACCCACCACTCTGTCGTCAATGCCGTCGAATTGAAATGCCTGGCCGACCTGACCGGCTGCAAACGTGGCCCCATTCACAAGGGCGTAGTTCGTGCCCGCCGCGTCCTGGCCATTTCCTTCCCCGCGGTACCAGACTTGCATGCCGTCGATCTGGTTGTCGCCATCGGCGTCCGTTCCGATGTAGTTGCCTGCGACGGTGTTGCCGCTCGTGCCCGCTCCGCTAATCTCGACGCCGTCGTCCACGTTGCCGCTGATGACGTTGCCCGCACCGGGGGACGTGCCACCGATGGTGTTGTTGGATGCTCCGGCTTCGATGCGGATGCCGTCATCGGCATTGCCGAAGTCGAGGGTTCCCGTGGCGTCGGTGCCGATGAAGTTCCCAGCCACGATATTGCTATTGGCCTCTGCCCCTGAAATGTGAACGCCGTGGCCCAGGTTCCCCGAAAGCACGTTGCGCTCGGCGGCATCGTTGACGCCATCACTGTTGGTACCGATGCGCGTACTGGCAGCGGTAATTCCAATACCGCTCCAAGCATTGGCGATGGCCAGCGTGCCGTCGGCATTCGTGCCGATGTAATTGCCCGCGACGATGTTGCCGGTTGAAGCCGCGTCAAGGACGGATACGCCGAAATGGACGTTGCCGGAGATTAGATTGCGCTCGCCTTGGTCATCGATCCCATCGGCGTTTGTTCCCACGCGGTTGTTCTTGGCGCCCCCCGCGATCGCCACGCCATCAGCCTTGTTGCCCAGCGCCGCCGTTCCGGCCGCATTCGTGCCAATCAAGTTTCCGGCAACCACGTTGTTGTCGGTGCCCAAACCGCCCAAGGCCACGCCGTGACCGTCATTGCCAGAAATGACGTTTCGAGCGCCGCTGGCGGAACCTCCAACGGTGTTGTTCGTGGCCCCACTTTCGACCAGCACGCCGTAGATGGCATTGGCCAACGCGGTCATCCCGGTTGCATCGGTGCCGATGTAGTTGCCCGCGACGAGATTGCTATTGGCCCCTGCGCCGGTAATGTGGACTCCGTGGCCAGCATTCCCCGAGATCACGTTGCGCTCCGCGGCGTCGTTGACGCCGTCGCTATTCGTGCCGACGCGCGTGTTG
The DNA here is from genome assembly GCA_022614795.1 of Planctomycetaceae bacterium. Taxonomy (GTDB): domain Bacteria; phylum Planctomycetota; class Planctomycetia; order Pirellulales; family Pirellulaceae; genus CAYLLN01. The sequence continues at coordinate 27,038 of JAKEHX010000122.1, forward strand.
GCGGCGTTGATTCCCACGCCGCTCCAAGCATTGGCGATGGCCAGCGTGCCGTCGGCATTTGTGCCGATGTAATTGCCCGCGACGATGTTGCCGGTTGAAGCCGCGTCAACGACGGCCACGCCGAACTGGTGGTTGCCGGAGATGACGTTGCCGGCGCCCGATGCACTACCGCCGATCGTGTTATTACTCGCCCCGGCTTCGATGTGCACGCCGTCCGTATTACCGAGGTCTTGCGTTCCTGAAACATCGGTGCCGATGTAGTTGCCCGCTACCGCGTTGCCGCTGGCGCCCACGCCAGCGATCTGCACGCCGTAGAACTGATTGCCGGAAATCACGTTGCGCTCGCCGGCGTCGTTGACGCCGTCGCTATTGGTCCCGATGCGGTTGTTTGCGCCCGTCCAGATCGCAACGCCAGTTCCATTGCCAATCGCGGTCTGCCCGCTGGCATCGGTGCCGATGTAGTTGCCGGCGACGATATTGTTATTGGTCCCCGCGATCTCGATGAGCATGCCAATCAGCGCGTTCCCTGAAATCACATTCCGCTCGCCGCCGTCATTGATGCCGTCGCTGTTGGTGCCGATTACGTTGAACTTTGCTCCATGGGCCACCTGGATGCCGTAGGCGGTGTTCGCCAGAGCGGCAGTTCCCGCGGCATTGGTGCCGACGAGGTTGCCGGCGATGAGATTGTTGTCCGTCCCCAGGCCGCCCACCCCGATGCCGGTCACGTTGCCGGAAACCACGTTGCCAGCGCCGCTGGCGCCTCCACCGATGGTGTTGTTCGCGGCCCCACTTCCGATCACCACGCCGAAGGCGGCATTGGCCAACGCGGTCATCCCGGTCACTTCGGTCCCGATGTAGTTGCCGGCGACGGTGTTGTTCGCCGCGCCCGCGCCGGTGACCTGGACACCGCTCCCGCTATTGCCGCTGATGAGGTTACTTGCCCCGGCCGCGGTGCCGCCAATGAGGTGGCCGGCTGAGGCATTGATCTCGATGCCGTCGCCGCTATTGCCCAGATCGGCGGTGCCGCTGGCGTCGGTGCCGATCCGATTTCCCTGCACGACCGTGCCGCCCTTGGAGAGGCCGCCGAGGGTGTGGACGGCTTGGATTTCATTGGCGCTCAGCGCCCGGTTATAGGCGGCGATTTCATCGAGCCGAACGTTGGTAAATGCGACCAGGCTGCCAATCACTCCGTTGTCCCGCGCCCCGATCCGCAGCGGGGCGCTGGTCGAGATGTTCGTGATCGAGCTGAACGGGCTAAACGGCGCACCGATCACGGTCCCTGCTTGTGCCACGCCATTGAAATAGACGGTGACGGCCGTGGCGGTGCGGACGACGGCCAGGTGCGTCCAGGCGTTGAGTGGAATCGTGCCTGTGGTGCGGAACTGCGCGGCCAGGCCGTTGCTATCGACCGACGAGAGCTCCACGCGAATGGTGCCGGCGGCTTCCAGTTCGACAAAAAAGCCGCTGCGAAATCCGGGTGGCAGCCCGCCGTGCGAGCCCTTGTTGAGCAAAGCGCCGCCGTAGGCCCGCGGATTGACCCAGAAATCGAAGGTGAAGTTGCCGGTTCCGAAGTCCAGGTTGCCGCTGGCGGGATCGCCGACGTTGACGTAGGCGCTGGTCCCGTTCAGATCGAAAGCCTTGCCGCCCGCGACGCCATCGCCGAACGTGGCGCCGCCCTGGAGCGTGCCGGGATTGCCGTCCACGGAATCGTTGGCATTGTTCTCAGCCCGCCACCAGGAGCGCGTACCGCCTGGCACGGTGCTGCCGCTAACATTGATGCCTTCGAGGGTGTTCCCG
>JAKEHX010000123.1 GCA_022614795.1 Planctomycetaceae bacterium
GTTGTGAATGAATCCCGTAGCGGAACTCGCCAGAGTTCCGAATCCGCGGAAAAACCTGAAGTCTGGCGACTTCAGCTACGAAAAATTCACAACCTCTGAGTGGTGTGAGTGGTGTGTGGTGAGGAGGTGAGTAGTGAGGGAGCCTCGTGCTGGCGGTCAAGCGTTCAGAACGGGTGCCGGTGAGTACTTGGTACTGGGTACTAAGTACGGCGTACCAAGTTTGAATTGCCGCACTGGCACTCACCACGACTCACCACTCACCACTCACCACTCACCACTCACTCTATACAGCCCATGCGTCTCAATATACCTCTCCACCGCCCGCGGCGTCCGGAAGCGGAGGCTCTTTCCGGCGGCGGCCCGCTGGCGCAAATCGGTGCTCGACAGCTCGACCAGCGGCATCTCGACCTGCCAGCGGCGAATCTCGGCCAAGCGTTCGGCCGAGACCAGCGGCGCCAGCGCGGAAAAATCGGGTTCGGGCGAGCCGGCGCGGCGCACGACGATGGGCGTGGCCAGCGCGCAAATCCGTTCGGGTTCGCGCCACGTCGGCAGATCCTCGAGCGAATCGGCTCCCATCAGCAAAAACAGGCTCGCTCCCGGTTTCTCCTCGGCGATGCAGGCCAGCGTATCAACGGTATAGCTCACGCCTCCCCGATCCAGCTCGACGGGCGACGGCCGCAGGTGCTCGTTGCCGGCCAGCGCCAGCTCCAGCATTTCCAAACGGGCCTTGCCAGACGCCATCTCGACCCCCTGCTTGTGCGGCGGCACGGCGGCGGGAACCAGCCAAACCTCGTCGAGGCCGCACGTCTCTCGGCAGACTTCGGCCAGGACCAAATGGCCGTAATGCACCGGATTGAACGAGCCGCCGAAGATGCCGAGTCGCATACGAATAAGCACCAAATCGCAAGCGCCAAATCACAAACAATAACAAATCTTCAATTCCAAGCTTAACGCTCGCTTGTGATTTGGTGCTTAGTGCTTGGAATCTCCCCGCAGGGGCCTTACATCTTCGGAACCGGAATCAGCGTCCCCGAATAAGGCTTGTCGGGAGCGTCGTAGTCCGGCCGCAGCTCGATGCCAAAGCCGCGGCGCAGCTCGTCCTGGGCCCGCGCGGCCCAAGGCGTGCCCTTGTGTTCTTCGACGATCTTCTTGAACATCGCCGTCGCCCGGTCGATGTAGGGCTGCACCTTCTCGCCGGTGCGGATCGGCTGCACGGTCGTGATGTCCCAGTGGACGTGCAGCAGGTTCGGCGGCCGCGTTTTGGGCGCGGTCTTCGGCTTGTTGATGAAGTCCTCGAGGGCCGCGCCATATTCGTACATCCGCGCCTGGTAGGCCACGATCTGGGCATAGACGAGATCATAGTTCGCCTGCCAGCGCGGCGCAGGCTCCTGCCGGCGGGCCCGGCCGAGCTTCTCGACCTCTTTCTCTGCCCGGGCGAGATAGTCGAGATAGACGATCGCCTTGCCTTGCTCCTGGCGGGCCTGGGCGACGAATTGCTGCGGGTCGATCGAGAATTCCGTTCGCATGACGATGATCTTCGCGGCCGTCGGATTGTAGGGATTCAGGTCGTAGATCACCTTGGTGAGCATCGTCTTCAGCGGCGAGGCGTCGATGTCGGACTTGTTTTCCAGCCGCGAGCGCATGTCGGGCACGTAAGGGCGCATCGCTTCCAGGTCGTAGTCGATCTTCTGGCCGTGAACGAGGTTCGTTTCGAGGCTGGGGAGCAGGAAGAATATGCCGCCAGTCTCTTGCCCGAGGCGGGCGCACTCGTACGAGCCAAAGCCGCTGGGATGGGCGTCGTAGCGCCGGTGAAAGCCGTTGGTCTGAAGCTGCTCGACGAATGCCGTTTCGGGGCCGCGGTCGATCTGGAGCCAGTGGACGCGCTCGGTCTGCGGATGCTTCCACGAGAGGTAGGCGTAGGGATAGCCGAACACCGCTTCGCGGCCGAGTACAAACACCTTACACCGGGCCGATTTCGCCTCGGCGACCGCTTTTTCGAGGTTGGTGTTGTTATCGACCTGGTCGCCGCTTTCGTCTGTCACCAGGACCAGAGCCATCTGCCGACGCGAACCCAGGGCGTAGCCCCGGTGGACCGAAATGGCCCGCTGCACCGCCGAGCAGATGATCTCCTTGCCCGATTTGTCGTTGGGCACTTCGTCGATCGCCGTGCGAATCGTGTTGCGGTCGGAAGTGGGGGCCCGCGTATGGACGACAAACGACTGGCCGAAGCTGCAAATCGCCGTCTCCAGGGCGTCCTTGTTCTTGTTGCTCACCAGACCCAGCTGGTCGTACACGTGCTCGAACCGCTCGCGGATTTCCTTCTGGTCGTCCTTCATGCTCTCCGATTGATCGAAGAGCCACACCACCAGCACCTCATTCTTGTCGAGCATCCACAGGAATTCCTGCGTCAGGCGGTCGAGGGCCTCTTCATACGTGCCGACAATCGCGCGGGCATCGCCGATCTGGCCGTCGGGCGCTTCGACGATCAGCTTGCTGCTGGAGGGCATGCCCATCATGATGCTGCCGATGCCGCCGGAGCCGCTGCCGTTGCCAACAGTGTTCAACAGCGAGGCGTCGAAGATCGGCGCGCCGCCGGGTCCCGACCCGCTGCCGCTGCCGGCGCGAACGCCTCCGCCCGAACCGCCGCCGCCGCCGCTGACCGAGCCGCCGGCGACTCCCACCACGGGCGAGCTGCTTTGCAGGGCGTCCGACCGCTCGCGGAGCAAGGCCAATTGCGGCTCGAGCTCGACGCTGACGGTCCTTTCCAGCTCCGCATACTCCGTGATGTCGGCCACTTCGAACATCGGCGCTTGCGAAGCGGCCATCTGCACCGCGCCGGAGAAGATCAGCGCTGCCAGGATCAGCCCGACCATGTGCATCAGCGCCGACGATCCCATGCAAGTCAGCGATTTGAGCGTGTCCTCGCTGGGCCTGAGCCACGAAGTGATGCCGCCGCGCGCCGGCCTGCTGGCTGCTTCGCCCTCTGCCGCTGCTTCGGCTTCGTCCTCAGTGATCTCTTCGAAATCCGAGAGGTCCTCGACGACTTCACTCCCCTTGGCGGGCGCGGTCTTTGCACGGGCCGCAGCGGGTGGCCGCGCGCCGCGCCGCCTGGCATCGTCCGATGAATCGTGCGGCATCCCGCCAAGTAGCGAAGCGCTGCTCATACTCACCTCAGTTTGCCAAGGAATCCGGCCGGCCGCGCGGCATAGACTGAATCACTCTCCCGCCCGGCGGACGACCTATCCACGGCCGTTGATTATAACAGTCAGATTCGCGGAAGACTGCGCGTTTTATTGATTCTCGATTTTTGGCCCATTTGCAGCCGATTTTTCATGCCCGAGCTTCCCGAAGTCGAAACAATGCGCCGCGGAATCGCGGCCATAGCCGGCAGCACGATCGCCGCAGCCGTCCGCGTGGCGTGCCGCTGCCGGCCCATTCTCATTCAGCCGCGGCCCGCCGCACTTGCCAGGCGCTTGGTTGGCCGAACGATCGCCGAAGTCGGCCGGCTGGGCAAGCGGGTCGTGCTGCGGCTGGATAGCGGCGACCGTCTAGTCTTCGAGCCGCGGATGACCGGGCTGGTGCTGGTGGCCGATCCGCCTTCGGAAGAGCACCTCCGCTTCCGGCTAGACCTGGCCGGCGGGCCGATTCCGAACCTCTGGTATTGGGACCGCCGCGGCCTCGGTTCGGTGCGACTCATGACCGAGCGGCAACTGGCCGATCAGCTTGGCAATGGCCAGCTCGGGCCGGATGCCCTCGACCTGTCGGCCGACGAGCTGCGTGCTCGCTTCGCATCCAGCCGCCGGGCGATCAAGGTCGCCTTGCTCGATCAGCGGGCCGTGGCGGGTATCGGGAATCTGTACGCCTCGGAGATCTTGCACCTGGCGCGGGTCCACCCGGCGAAACGGTGCGATCTGTTGACGGCTCCTCAGTGGCAAGCCATCCACTGCCGCATGCTCGAAGTGCTCCACAAGGCCATCCTTCACGAAGGTTCGACGCTTTCGGATGGCACGTATCGCAACGCCCTCAACCAGTCGGGCGGGTACCAGAGCCTGCACCGCGTCTATGACCGCGCGGGCGAGACGTGTGGCCAATGCCAGAGCACCTCGATCGTCCGCATCGTCCAGGCCCAGCGGGCGACGTTTTTCTGCCCGAACTGCCAGCGGAAGCGCCGCCGGTGATTTGGAGTGCGGGGACTTGTCCCCGCTTTAGGGTCTTTGGGAATCGCCTGCTGAGCGATCCATTTCCCCGGTTTTCTCAAAGCGGCGACAAGTCGCCGCAGTCCAAAGATTGTTGCACGGCGCGCCGAGTCTGCTTTTAATACTGTCATGCTATCGACACGCTTCTTCTCCCGGACAGGGGCCTTTTCGGGCTGCGTCATGTGGCTCGTCATCACAAGTCACGCGAACTTCGCGCCGGCTGCTGAGCCGGGCGATCCCGTGCTATCCGCCCTGCACCTGACAATGTCCCGGCGCATCGGCGATGCCCGCAAGTGGCTGGATGAACGCGATTTCAAGTCGCTGGCGCAGACTGCCGGCGGACTGCGCGTGCTCGGGGGGCTGCTCAAGGCGCGCAGCGACGACGAGTCCTGGCAAACAGCGACGGAAGCGGTGCTCGCGGCGATTGGCGAGCTAAGTGCAGCGGCCCGCGCGGAAGACGCCGCCCAATGCAAGGCTGCGCTGGACAAACTTGAGCAGACCGCGGCCGCCGTCCAAGCGCGCCAGCCGACGGGCCAGGCTCAGCAGGCCCTGCCGGCATCGGGCGGACTGCGGCCGCTGATGCTGGTCATGGACGGCATTCGGGGCGATGGCAAGATCGACCTATTGAGCGGCAACGTCGAGGACGCGAAAAAGAGTGCCTATGTATTGTCGGAGCTGGGCCGCGTCGTCTCTAATTCGGTTGCGGGCCGTCCCCCCGATCCCAAGCAGTGGCAGGAGTCAAGTGCCGCTTTTGTCGAAGCGTCGCTGGCCGCCGCCCGCTCGACAGAGGCCGATGCGGCAACGATGCGGCAGCTCTTGCGAAACGTGTCGCAGCGGTGCGATGCCTGTCACGAAATGCGATAACCACTTTCTCTCATCATGCCAGGAGCGATCCGATGTCCCAGCGCAAGCCATCTTGCCCAGTGTGCGACGGTGATTCTTTGGAGCTCGACCGCCGCTATTTCCTGACGGTCGCCGGCGCAGCGGCTGGTGCGGCGCTATTGCCGGGATCGCTGAGCGCCGCCGAGCCTGCCAACAGACCGGCTCCGGAAACGCTTGTCAAAAAGCTCTATGAAACGCTCACCGACGAGCAGAAGAAGTTGGTCGCTTTCGAGTGGGATCACGTCGATTCCGGCAGGAACTTTGGCCTCTTGCGCACCCGCATCTCGAACAACTGGCACATTACGCAGCCGCAAATCCGCGGCGATTTCTACACCAAGGACCAGCAGGAAATCGTCCGGAGGATTTACGAGGGGCTGTTCCAGCCCGAGTGGGTCA
>JAKEHX010000002.1 GCA_022614795.1 Planctomycetaceae bacterium
GTGTTCTGAATCGACCACCGGCAGCTCGCTGATCTTCTTCTGAGCCAGGATTTCACATGCCTGGGCCAGGCGCGTGCCGAGCGTAACGGTTGTCGGGCTGGCGGTCATCACGGCGGCGATTGTGCCGTCGAACGCGGCGTCAAGGTTGCGTTCCAATAGGCGGGCCAGGTCGCTGTCGGTGAAGATTCCGGCCAGGCGGCCCGCCTCGTCCACGACCATGATCGCCCCCGTCCGCCGGCCGGGCCGGCTTTCGGCGATGTACGCCTCCCGCACGCTTTGACTGGCGCTGGCCACGCGGCAATCAGCCACGGGGCGCATGGCCTGCTCGACATTAGCCAGCTTTAGTCCCAGGCTGCCTCCAGGATGAAACCGGGCAAAATCTTCGGCTGTGAAGTGCTTCATCCGGCTGACGACCAGGGCCAGCGCGTCGCCCAGGGCGAGCATGGCCGTGGTGCTCGTGCTCGGCGCCAGCCCCAGCGGACAGGCCTCGCCAGTGGCGCCCAAGTTGAGAGTCACGGTCGCGGCCAGGGCGAGTTGGCTGTCGGACCGGCCCGTCACGGCAACGAGCGGCACGCCCAACTCGGCAATCGGCGGCAACAGGCGCACGATTTCGTCAGTCTGCCCGCTATACGAAAGCATCAGAACCAGATCGTCCCGATGCAACCGGCCGAGATCGCCGTGAATCGCCTCGGCTGGGTGCACGAAGTGGCTTCGCGTGCCGGTGGAGGAGAGCGTTGCGGCGATTTTCTGCCCGATCAGGCCGGCCTTGCCCATGCCGCTGACGATCACGCTGCCGCGGCAATCGGCGAGCAGCCGAGCGGCCCGGCAGAACTCCTCCCCCAGCGACTCGGCCAGCAGCACCAGCGCCTGAGCCTCGGTCCGCAAGACATCGCGGCCGAGGCGAAGCTGTTCAAAGGGGGACGAGAGACCTGCGGCCAGCGCAGCATTGCTGATGGCGGGCTGCCGGGCGGCACCGGACATGGCGTCATCCTTGACGTCGAAACGGGTCGGAGGGAGCAGACGGCTTCCGGGCGGGATTGTAGGCCCGGGCGCGCAAATCACCAATCCGAACCGCCGCCCCGCACTAGCAGTCCCGCGACGCTAGCAGCCCTACGATTTGGGCCCCGTAAATACGAATTCCATTGCTTCAGGCACTCGCTGATTGTATTTCGCGTCAAAATCGGCATCGCTCATCATGAGCAACAGGACGCCTTCGACAATGGCCAATAGCCAACCGACGCCACAGGTGAGCCAGCTCGCAGCAATGCAAACAATTCCGGCCAAGGATGAGCCAAGGTAGAAGTGGTGCGCTCCTATCCAGCCCAAGAAGATGGCCAGCAGTGCGGCAGTCAGCTTATTCTTTCCTCCCGCGTCAGCCATTTTGATTCTCCTCGTGAGAAATGGATTCCAGAGCGGCCAGCGAAAACCCGCCGGGCTGTGCAGTTGAGCCGCACGCGTTTCCCGAATCTTGACGGGTAAATGCACGTTGCTATTTAACGTTTGGATCCGCTTTCATCGAGTCGATGAAGAACGGGATGACGCAAAGCGGCAAGCAAAGCACAGCAAGTACGATGGCCACGATTACACCGGTCTGGTTCAGGCCCAAAATGACTTCCTTACCCTGGGGCATCGCATGAGTCCTTATCGCGGTGGTGAAGCCGAACTGGGAGAAGCGACATAAGGCTAACAAAGGGAGTGTGGGAATTCAATTGCAGACCGTTGGCTAAACTGGCCAATTTGCAACTCCTGCATTGCAATTTGCAATGGATTGCACTCCCGATTGCATATTGCAAGAGAGGAAATGCAAAGTGCAAATTGTTCGCATGGATGCGGCGGCTGGCGCTAAATCTTCTCCTCACGCGGAGCGTGAGGCCTACGGTGCTACACCAGCCCCGCGGCTCTCATTTTGCTCGCGTTTCCCGCCTGGCCGAACGCCACCATCCGGGCAACGCAGACCTTCTTCATCGCCTCGCGGGCCGGCTTGAGATAGTCGCGGGGGTCGAACTTCTCCGGCGCTTCGGCCAGGACCTTGCGAATGGCCCCCGTGATGGCGATGCGGCAGTCGGTATCGACGTTGATCTTCCGCACGCCGTGCTTGATTCCCTTCTGAATCTCCTCGACCGGCACCCCCCAGGTCTGCTTCATCTTGCCGCCGTAGCGGTTCAGCTCGTCTTGCAACTCCTGGGGCACCGACGAGCTGCCGTGCATCACCAGGTGGCAATTGGGCAACTTTTTGTGGATCGCGATGATCCGGTCCATCGCCAGCACCTCGCCGTCGGGCTTGCGAGTGAATTTATAGGCCCCGTGGCTGGTGCCGATCGCCACGGCCAGGGCGTCGACGCCGGTCTTGGCGACGAAATCGGCCGCCTGGTCGGGATCGGTCAGCAGCTGCTCGCGCGTGAGCTTGCCGACCGCGCCGTGGCCGTCTTCCTGTTCCCCTTCGCCATGCTCGAGCGAACCGAGGCAACCAAGCTCCCCCTCAACCGACACGCCCTTGGGATGGGCGAGCTTCACCACCTCCGACGTAACTCGCACGTTGTAGTCGTAATCGGCCGGCGTCTTGCCGTCCTCCTTCAGCGAGCCGTCCATCATCACGCTCGTAAAGCCGTTCTCGATCGCCGAGAGGCAGGTCGCGGGGCCATTGCCGTGGTCCTGGTGCATGACGGTCGGAATCTGCGGATACAGCTCCGCCGCAGCCAGCATCAGATGCCTGAGGTACGCGTCCTGCGAGTACGACCGCGCCCCGCGCGAGGCCTGAACGATCACCGGCGAATCGGTTTCCTTGGCCGCCTCCATGATCGCCTGGATCTGCTCCATGTTGTTGACGTTGAACGCGGCCACGCCGTAGTTGTTGGCGGCAGCGTGGTCGAGGACCTTGCGAAGGGGGACGAGAGGCATGGCTGGCCGATTTCAGATTTAGGATTTCGGATTTCAGATTTGGGATTTGTCGGTCGAAGCGGGTGCCACGTCCCACGCTTGCGTGGGCGTGCATTGGTGGCCCATGCGCGATTATCAAGCCGCTGCGCGCTTCCCGCAATGGCCACGGGAAATGCAAATGGCGGCCCAGCGCGCAAGGGCGGCGGCTACTCCACAGGAGTGGCCAGTGGGGGGGAGAATTGCTCCGGAACGAACAGATCGTTCCATTGCGTCTGAGCCACGCGCAAGAGCACCAACGTCCGTTCGGCCCGGCCGCCGGCTGTTTCGCTGAAAAAGTGCTCCCCGACCCCTTTGATGTCGGGTGTGTTCGAAATCACGAGCACCTGGCCGGAGGAAAGCGTCGCCACGCTCCGCAGCCGCTCGAGAACGACCCGCTCGCGCCCCTGTCGCAGCGTCAACGAGCCCTGTTGCCCGCCGACCCATTTGGGCCGCAATTCGCCGTGCTCGACCTCCGGCGTAATGTCCAGTCGCACCCGGCCGTCCCCCTGGGCAAAGGGCCGCATGGCCAGAAGGCACTGGGCGTTTTCGAGCACGTTGCCGTGGACGCGCCCTTCGTCGAGCGTCAGGAACGAGAGCGACGGCCGCGTGCGAGAAACCACGATCTTCGCCCGCTTGCCCGTGCGGCACTGAATTCGCCGCTGCTTGAGGTCGGTCTCGGTGTCGTTGGTGTCGATGTCCTCGGCCCGCTCCTGGAGCTGGCCCGCTGCCGCATCGAGGGCCGCACGCAACTCGGTGGGAAGCTGCTGCCCCAGGACGCCGACCCGCAGGCCATTGTCCGCCAGCTCTTTCCGCAGCTCGGGGGCAAAGTGCTGCTCGTCCACTTGCGACCAGATCGCGTCATAACTGGCCCGATCGGCTACCGGCAGGCGGACGAACGCCAGCTCCAGCACCACCGCATCGGGCGACATTCGCGCCGGCGGAAGCTGGCTCGGTTCTTCCTGCTGCTTGTCCCACTGCGCGCAGCCGGCGATCGGGGACATTAGCAACGTCGCCGCCGCTAGCACTTGCCAATGTTGCCGAAGGGACATCCCGTGTCCTTCCCGCTCCGCGCGCAAAGCCGCCCCATTTTTCGCGGGGGGGATGTTAGGGGCGGGAGCGTGCAGGGTCAAGTGGAAAAGAGTGAGTGGTCCTTCTCTTTCTCCTGCTCCGGCTCTTACTCCTCTTCTTAATCTTAATCTTAATCCTACTCTTACTCGTTCCGGCGTCGGGATGCAGGCCGGGAGCAGGAGAAGGAGGAAGATTAAGATTAAGAAGAGGAGTAGGAGTATGAGCAAGAGCAGGAGTCGTGGTGCATTTCGTTGCACTCATGCACCACTCATGCACCCTACCACTCACCACTCCCGACCTACGGCAGAATCGTGTCGATGCCCAGGCCGAAGTCGCCGATCTCGGCCTGCGGGGCGCTGAAGGTGTCGTCCCCCGTGCCGCCGGTCAACTGGTCCGCGCCGTCATGGTCGTTGCTCGCCGCAGCCGCCAGCGCCAGCGGGCCGGCAAGCGGGTTGAAGAGGGCCCATTCGGAGAGCAGGAGCAGCATGGCCGCGTCGCTGGCGTCATTGACGGTCTGGCTGTCGGCGCTGGCGCCATTGACCGTGATCCGGCCGTCGAACAAGAGGTCGTTGCCGTCGCCGCCGTTCAGCCCGTCGTTGCCGCCGCCGCCGATCAGGACATCCAGCCCTGCGTCGCCGTTGATCGTGTCGTGCCCTTCGCCGCCGCTCAAC